>JABCZC010000009.1 GCA_013289875.1 Acidobacteriota bacterium
ACGATGCGCTCTCGGTGGCAATTGCCCTCGAAGATCACTGTTGCCGCTGCGGCCGTTGCGCTATCCTACGGCTCGATTATTTTTCCACGGCTCGTTTGAATCTCACTATCGCAGGGGATTGCCTCATCGCATCCAACAAATCGAGGCAGCGCCTAATGAGCATGAGCACTCAGACAACATTTATGGCAGTGCGATCTGTCCAGCAGGGCGGCGGCTCGACACTGGAAGGAACTCTGATGCATCACTTCGACGTATCTTGTGCCAAGTGTCGAGAGACCTACGCTGTATGGGGTCCGGCACCAGAGATGGATGAGAGTCTTCGTCAAGACCGAGAGAAATGGCTCGCTGAGCTTTTACCCAACGTGTGCCCTTTCCATAGAGACTCGTTTCCAGTTCCGCCTCTCGAAGAGGATTGAGGTTTCACCAAACTCAGCACAGGTCTCTCCGCAAACCCATTCTGCGCAGCCGCTCTTGCGAAAGTGCAAGGGGACTAATCGCGCCTTGTGTCCACGACGAGTGTGATCTTCGACTTTGCCCTGCCTCTCAAACCCGGCATGGCAGCCCGGTTGGTTCACGCATCCTGTATCGCGCTACAGACCGAACAACGTGCTTCATGCTTCTGGAGAGCCTCGAGGACGATTCGGGCGAGCGTTCTCAGATATTCCCGATCCTCGCTTGACTGCGGATTGTTATCCGCGATGACAACCTTTCCAAAAGCGGCTTGGTGAGCCGTCCGCAGGGAAACGCCATGCCTGCAGTCACGCGCCATAATCTTGCCCCCAAATGTGGACACTGATGATGTAACACGAGGAGGGAACTTATGTTGTGCCGGCCGCGAAGTGCAGCTAAGTAAGAACGGAACCTCGTCCCATGGCTAGTCGTAGTGATCCGGCTCCAACTAGCTCGGCCAAAGCGATCAGCACGGAGCCAACCGGACCCCTTTATCGGGTTGATTCCATTCCGGCGCGTCCACAATTTCGCGGTGAGATCGAAAACCTTGGAAATCTTAGAATTGGAAATCTTGGAAGAGGTTATCCAAAACGAGAGTTGGACGTGGCGAGCACTATGGCGTCACGCTCTCTCCTCTGCAACTCGCATGTCCGCACTGGCACGTAATCTCCACTGATCCCTTCATCGCCTCGCAGTGGGCGCTGCAAAATTTCTCCTTATCCGGTGGTACACATGCACAAGCTGGGTTGCCGCATTTCCTTATTTTGTCCATAAATTCTCCTTTATGCATCTCCTGTGCGTTTGACCCCGATGGCCCAGTTCCAAAGTAGGATGCGGATCGGCGCTGATCGGTAAGCACCTGCGCCATAAAAAGGCTGCCGAAGGCGACCGGCAGCCTTCTTCAACGCGCCACTCGTCTGAGGCAGGCATCAAACCAATCGTTAAGACGGGATTAGGACAATGTCTCAGAGCCATGTACAGGAACATATCGATCTAATTGCGAAGCACGAACAAGATTTCCTGGTAAGACGAACATTGGCGGAGAAACTTGGCGACTCCATAGCGGGTATCGCCGGAAGTCTTTCCTTCGTTTGTATTCATCTGTTCCTGTTCGCTGGCTGGATAATGATGAACACTTTTTCAGTCGCCCACATCCGGCACTTTGATCCCAAGCCCTATTCGCTGCTTGGAACCCTGGTCGCGCTTGAAGCAATCCTGCTGGCAAGTATCATCCTCATGCGGCAGTCGCGTATGAGCCGACGTGCTGAGGAACGCGACCATCTGATGCTTCAGATCCTGCTCCTGACTGAGAGGGAAATTACCGCGGTTCTCGGCATGGAGCGACAGGTCGCGGGCAGAGTCGGCCTTAAGAAGATTGCCAATGATCGGGAGATTGAGCAGCTGAGTCAGCACACGTCCATCGACGATGTCGCACAAACCATCAAGGATAGCCTGCCTTCGGAATAGTCAGATCTCGCTGCGCGCGCCTGCGGGAGAAGGCGGGACGACAATTCCCGGCACCTCACGAAATGCATCTCATCCTGTTGTCCTCAATCGAACCCGCATGCTCGGGCATGGCAGACTACATCGAATTCGTCTTGCAACACGCATTCCCCGCATGAGGTCGTCACTGATCACCCAGTCCACGACGTGATATGCTCACCAGTCGTCTATGACTATGACTACGCGCACCACGCCAATTCGTGTCCTTGTTGCCAAGCCCGGGCTCGACGGCCATGATCGCGGGGCCAAGGTGATTGCCCGGGCATTGCGCGACGCTGGAATGGAGGTCATCTACACCGGTCTGCGCCAGACGCCGGAGATGATCGTCAACGCCGCCTTGCAGGAAGATGTGGACTGTGTAGGCCTGAGCATTCTTTCCGGCGCGCACAACGCCATCGTGCCCCGGGTGACTTCGATGCTGAAAGAGCGCGGTGCCTCGGACATCCTGGTCGTTCTCGGCGGAACCATCCCGCACCAGGACATCGACTTTCTCAAGGCACAGGGCGTAGCCGCGATCTTCGGCCCCGGAACCTCGCTCGACGCGACTGTGAAATTCATCCGCGAAAACGTCAAGCCTCGCGGCCTCGTCATCGCGTAAGCAACCCGTATAGACTTACTGCCGCTCGAAGCTGTCCTTTGCCTGTTCCGCCGGAGGGGTTGCGGACCCATATTCAGCACCCTCACTCGACCGTGCATAGGCGCTATCGTAGGGCTGGTTGCCGTCCGCACCGGCGGCTGTGGGAGAACCCGGAACCGGCGGTTGCCCTTCGCCGTTGCCCACATAGCTCGGATCCTGCTTGCCGGTCGTCGTCTCATCGGAAACGCTTGCCGCCAGGCTGTGCTGCTTGGTTGTCCGGCCAGTCTCGCATCCGGTCACCAGCAGCCCTGCAACTGCAGCAGCCAGACCCAATCCGGATACCTTCGCCATAAACTTCGTAGACACTCGCACTCTGATCCCTCCGGACAATCTCACAATAAAAAGAATTCAAAATGCCAATGTACCATTTCTGCGCGACCGGAGCCCCGAACCGGTCACACCTTTCAAATCCAGCTCCGCAGCGATACTGTAGACATTACGAAATGCCATCCAATACCGTCTTAGGCCGCGTTTCCATCCTCGACTCTCACACCGCCGGAGAGCCGACCCGCCTCGTCATCGATGGTGGACCCGATCTCGGCAGTGGGCCGCTCGCCGATCGCAGAGATCGCTTCCAGTGTCTGCATGATGATTTCCGCACAGCGATCGTCAATGAGCCGCGCGGTTCGGACGTAATCGTCGGCGCGCTCCTCTGCGATCCCGTCGATACCACCTGCGCCGCCGGTGTGATCTTCTTCAACAACGTCGGCTATATCGGCATGTGCGGCCATGGAACCATCGGGCTCATCGTCTCCCTCGCGCATCTCGGCAGAATCGGCCCTGGCATCCATCGCATTGAAACCCCCGTCGGAGTCGTCGCCGCCGCCCTGCATTCATCCGGCAAAGTCACGGTCGAAAACGTTCCCAGTTTTCGCGCCGGCGTTTCTGTCCCCGTCGACGTGCCGGGTCACGGGCAAATCTACGGAGATATCGCCTGGGGCGGCAACTGGTTTTACCTGGTGGAAGAGCGCGGAAAAGTGCTGTCACTCGAAAACGTTGCCGAGCTGACGGAGTACACCTGGGCCATCCGGCAGGCTCTCGCTGCGCAAAGCATCACCGGACTGAACGGCAAGGAGATTGACCACATCGAACTCTTCAGTTCTTCGCCAGTCCCCGATGCTCACAGCACCAATTTCGTCTTGTGCCCTGGAAAAGCCTACGACCGCTCGCCCTGCGGCACCGGAACCAGCGCCAAGATGGCCTGCCTCTACGCAGAAGGAAAACTTGCGCCCGGCGAAGTCTGGAGACAGGCAGGCATCCTCGGCACGGTCTTCGAAGGAAGCATCCGCGTGGACGGCGACAAAATCATCCCTAGCATAACTGGAACCGCATATGTAACTTCGGAAGCCACGCTCTTGCTCGACCCGAACGACCCCTTCTGTATGGGGATCCCGAAATGAGCACAGCTTACGACGTCGTGATTCTCGGCGCGGGCATTGTCGGCGCGGCATGCGCTCTCGAATGCGCACGCGCCGGGATGACCGTTGCGGTGATCGAGAAGAATGCCGTCGCCAGCGGAGCGACGGGTGCGGCGATGGGCCACGTTGTCATCACGGATGACTCTCCGGCGCAGTTCGCACTCACAAAGTATTCGCAATCCCTCTGGGGCGCTCTGGCCCCGGAGCTGCCGCTCTCCGTCGAGTACTATCGCCCCGGAACCATCTGGATTGCCGCCGATGAAGAAGAAATGGCCGAGGCCCGGCGAAAATTCGATAACTTTACCGAACAAGGCGTTCCTTGCGAGACGCTCGACAGCGATGCACTTGCCGCTGCCGAGCCGAACCTGCGCCGCCCACTCACCGGTGGCCTTCTCGTGCCAAACGACGCCGTGGTTCACGCTCAAAGCGCGGCGGAATATCTCATGGCCGAGGCACGGAAGCTTGGAGCATCCCTCATCACAGGCCACGCGGTCACCAACGCATCGTATGGCCGCCTTTACCTCGACGACGGAACCATGCTGCCGACAGGCATCCTCATCAACGCTGCAGGAGCGTTTTCACCTGAACTAACACCGGGCATCCCGATCAGGAAACGCAAGGGCCATCTCATCCTCACCGATCGCTATCCGGGCTACGTGAACCATCAGCTCGTCGAGCTGGGCTATCTCAAGAGCGCGCACTCGTCGGACGGCGACTCTGTCGCCTTCAACATCCAGCCGCGAATCTCCGGGCAATTGCTTATCGGCTCATCGCGACAGTATGACGCAGACGAACCCGGTGTCGACCAACACATCCTTCGAGCCATGATGGATCGCGCCACGCTCTACATGCCCGGCTTGCCGTCCCTGACTGCTCTTCGGTCCTGGACCGGATTTCGCGCCGCAACGCCTGACAAACTGCCGCTTATCGGACCAACCGAAGACCCGACCGTCTTCCTGGCTACCGGCCATGAAGGACTTGGCATCACGACTTCTCTGGGTACTGCGCGCCTGCTGGTCGACCATCTACTCGGGAGACGCACGGCGATCCCCATCGATCCCTATCTGCCTTCACGGATCAAAACCCTTCAGGAGACACGATGAACTGGTACGGCGTAATGCCCGCAATGACTACCTGTTTTGACGCGGACCTCCGGGTCGACCACGCCTTCATGACCAGGCACGCGCGATCGCTGCTCGAGAAGGGCTGTACGGGCATCGTCTCGCTCGGCTCCCTCGGCGAAGCCGCAACCCTCGCCTTCGAGGAAAAGGCAGTCATCCTGAAGACCATGGTCGCCGCCGCAGATGGCCGCGCGCCCATAGTCGCTGCGATCTCGGCTCTCTCCACCTCAGAAGCCGTCGAGCTTGCAAAAACTGCCGCCGATGCGGGCTGCTCCGGCCTGATGGTTCTCCCGCCGTATGTCTATCGCGGCGACTGGCGCGAGACAAAGGCGCACATGGCCGCCATCTTTAGCGCGACCCCGCTCAGCTGCATGCTCTACAACAATCCCGTCGCCTACGGGACAGACTTTCTCCCCGAGCAGATCCATGAGCTCGCGGCCGAACACCCCAACCTGCACGCCATCAAGGAATCGAGCACCGATGTTCGCCGCGTCACCGCGATTCGCGCCATCGACGATGCCCGCCTGCGCATCTTCGTCGGGGTCGACGACGCCATCCTCGAAGGCATTGCTGCTGGCGCGACCGGTTGGATCGCCGGATTGGTGAATGCGTTTCCCGCGGAGTCCGTGGCCCTCTTCGACTACGCCATGCAGGGGCACACAAGAGATGCATTCGAGCTGTACCGCTGGTTCCTGCCCCTGCTCCGCATGGATACCGTGCCCAAATTCATCCAGCTCATCAAGCTCGTGCAGGAGGAGCTGGGCGAGGGCAACGCGCGCGTGCGCCCGCCGCGCCTTCAACTTGTCGGCGAGGAATTGAAGGCAGCCCGTAAGATCATCCGCGAGGCTCTGGAGAATCGGCCCGCTGTCGCCGTTCCATACCCGTTTGCTATCGCTGACTAGCCTTTCACCCACGCTCCGTCAATGGACCGCCACGTCGACGGATTGGCGATTTTGTCCCTAAGGATATCCGGCAGACGCTCCTGCCAGACTCCGTCGTAGCAACGCAACGCGGCAAAACGAACCATGGACGCGGGTATACCAACGGCAGTAAAGCCGGGATGCGAAGTCGCCGGATACGGTCCGCCATGGTTCATCGCCGGGCTAACGGCGACTCCCGTGGGCATCTTGTCATTGAGGAGCCGCCCCACCTTTCGGCTCAGTCCCGGGGCGATATCGGCGTACAAAGCATCGTCGGACCTCGACTTGGCCGAATAGATGCTCCCCGTCAAATTTCCTTCGAGCTGCCCGACAATCTCCTGAAGCTCTTCCGGTGCACTGGCGACGACAGCCAGAGTGGCGTTCCCGAAGACTTCCCTCTGCAGCGCCTCCCCTGTGACGAGAAACTGCCTTGCCGTCGCCCGCAGTAATGTATTTTCGTGACGGTAGCCGGCCCCCTGGGCTACGCCTCCTCCCGTCACCAGCGCTGCGCCGGCCTTCACCAGCGACTGCACGCCAGAGTGCATCTGGCTCAATCCGAATGACGAAAGCAGCGGCTGAGGCGACCGTTCCTGAAACACCTTCGCAACCCGATCGAGCAATTCTTCGGCCGAAGAATTTTCCAGCATAAGGATCAGATTCGGGCTGGTGCAGAATTGGCCTGCTCCGGCGAGGCAGCTGTCGATCAGCTCCTGCGCAATCTCCGCCAGACGCTCGGCAAGGGCTCCCGGCAGAAGAACAACCGGATTGATGCTGGACATCTCAAGATAAATCGGTTTC
The DNA here is from genome assembly GCA_013289875.1 of Acidobacteriota bacterium. GTDB lineage: Bacteria > Acidobacteriota > Terriglobia > Terriglobales > Acidobacteriaceae > Silvibacterium. Next base: position 6,848 of record JABCZC010000009.1, read on the forward strand.
CCTGCATCCTCTGCTGCCCGTTTCAGATGCAGACCCGCAGTGCGGCTTCCTGTAAAAGCGACTGCCCCCACGCCGGGGTGCGAAACGAGCTTCAGGCCGTCTTCATTCGCGAGATGGTAGATCATCTGCACGGTGGCCGGCGGCAGTCCTGTCTCGACGACCGCCTTGCGCGCTTCTTCCGCGAGCAGGCGGCTGGTCTCCGGATGCAGCGGATGAGCCTTCGCGATCACCGGATTGCCCGAGGCGATGGCGGCAGCAAAGTCTCCTCCGCTGATTCCGTTGAAGGCGAAAGGAAAGTTGTTGGGCCCGAAAACCACCACCGGACCGATCGGCTCAAAGCATGACCGGATATTTCGCTCCAAATCCAGCGTCGCGCGCGCCCAGGACCCCTCCCGCGCAGCCGCCGCGGCCTGCCGCAGCTGATTGACGGTTCGCGGCAGCTCCACATCTTTCAGCCTTGGAGCGATAGGCAGCCCGGTCTCTTCGTGGGCTGTTCGGGCAATCTTGTCGGCCGACGCTTCAATGTTCCGCGCATAGGCCTCTAGAAAGTCTGCAATCCGCTCCGGAGCCATCGTTCTTAGCTTCTCTGCGGCCTCACCTGCTGCAAGCACTGCCGCTTCGCAGTCTGCCCATTCGCTGACAGGGAATGCCTGCGCCAGCGTCTGTCCGGTCGCCGGATTCTGCGCGTGAAATGTCGTCTTGAAATTCGCCTCGCGCCACTTTCCCCCGATCAACACCTGCGCCGCATCCATAGTCTTCACTCTTCTCCGAAAAATGGGTCACAACGAAGATATCAAGCCTGACGCTCGCGTCTCTTCGAATCCCTATAATCGAATCAGCAATCACAATTTACCCGCTATGACCCGCGTCCGTCCCGCCACGCCGTCCGATGTCCCGCTCATACGCTCGCTCATTCACGAACTCGCCACATACGAGCGCGCGCCGCATTCGGTTAAGATCACCGATACTCAGTTGCTCGAGGACGGCTTCGGCGCCGTGCGCTACTATGAGTGCCTGATCGCCGAGCACGAGACCGCAAACGGCGTCGCACCCGCTGGCTTCGCCCTATTCTTCCCCATCTACTCAACCTGGCAGGGCCGCAGCCTGCACCTCGAAGACTTGTTTGTCCGGCCTGAATTCCGCGGACACGGTATCGGCAAGGCTCTCCTCAACCGCGTCGCCGCCATTGCCGTCGAGCGTGGCTGCGCCCGCCTCCAGTGGGACGTGCTCAACTGGAATCAGACCGCCATCGACTTCTATCTCGGCCTCGAAGCCATCATGCTCGATGACTGGCGGCGCATGCGCGTTACTGGCAGCGCTCTTGCTGCGCTTGCCGCTTCCCCGGAAGCAGCCACCGAGACCACGGCATGAAGATTTGCGTTATTGGCGGCGGCCTAGCCGGGCCCGAAGCTGCCCTCACCCTCGCGCGCCTCGGCCTCGAAGTCGATCTCTACGAGATGCGTCCCGTCCGCACCACTCCAGCGCATCAGACCGCCGACTTCGGCGAGCTCGTCTGCTCGAACTCCCTCAAATCCGAGAGCGAAAACACCGCCCCGTGGCTCCTCAAACAAGAGATGCGCCGCGCCGGATCGCCCCTGCTGCAATGCGCCGATGCGAGCGCTGTGCCCGCGGGCCACGCGCTGGCCGTCGACCGGGTCGAGTTCTCACGCCTTATCCAGACCGCGATTGAGGCCGAGCCGCGAATCCGCGTCCATCGCGAGGAAGTCACGCAGCTCGATCCAGAGGACGGAATCACCATAGTTGCGAGCGGCCCGCTTACATCCTCGGCACTATCGGCGGAAATCGCCCGCCTCACCGGCAGCGAGCATCTCGCCTTCTACGACTCCATCAGCCCCATCGTCGAAGCCGACACCATCGATATGGCGCGCGTTTACTTTGCCGCCCGCTACGACAAGGGCACAGCCGACTACATTAACTGCCCGCTGTCGAAAGAGGAATACGACCGCTTCTACGACGCGCTCGTCTCCGCCGAGCAGGTGAAGGAAAAGGAGTGGGAGAAACTCGACTACTTCGAGGGCTGCCTGCCCATCGAAGAACTGGCTCGTCGCGGCCGCGACACCTTGCGCTTCGGCCCCATGAAGCCCGTCGGCCTGCGCGACCCGCGAACCGGCAAGAATCCCTGGGCCGTCGTTCAATTGCGCTGCGAAAACCTTCGCGCCGACTCCTACAACCTCGTCGGCTTCCAGAATCATCTGAAATATGCCGAGCAGGCCCGCATCCTGCGCCTCATTCCTGGCCTTGAAAACGCAAAGTTCCTGCGCTACGGCCAGATTCACCGCAATACTTATATCAACGCGCCGCGCGTCCTCTCCGAGACGCTCAACCTGCGCGATTACCCATCCATTTTCTTCGCCGGACAGATTTCCGGCGTCGAAGGATACACCGAATCCATCGCCACCGGCATGCTGGCCGGCCTTTACGCCGCCGCCGCTGCCCGGGGAACCACGCCAATCCCCGCCCCTCGCCAAACGGCGCTCGGCTCGCTCGTCCACTACATCACGCACTCCGATTCCCGGCGCTTCGACCCAGCCAATATCACCTTCGACCTGCTAGCCCCCCTCGACGAAGAAATCCGCCGCCGCATCCGCGACAAAAAAGAGCGGCGCCGCATCCAATGCGATCACGCGCTGGCCGCATTCGATTCCTGGTGGGCCAGTCAGGAGCGGGCTCAGTCAAATCTGCGTGTCATGGCGGATGTTCAAGCCTAAGGCAGCATATCGAGCAGCCAAATCTCGTCGCACAGGTGTACAATCCCCGACGCGCTCTTGTCGGCTGAAGAAATTGCAGCTACGCTCAGCGAGAAGGTTTTAAGCAGCTTAGCATTCATCTCACGGGAGGTTGTTATGCGAACTTTAAAATATGCAGGACTGCTATCCCTTGCAGCGGCCCTGGGTCTTCTTGCAGGTTGCGCTCGGCATTCCAACAAAGAAACTTATTACCTCATCTCGAACAATATTGACCTCGCATATTGGAAAACCGCGATTGAAGGCTTCCAGAAGGCGGCGGCGCTATACGACGTAACCGCGAAAGTCGACGGCCCGAAGGGCTATAACGCTCAGGAAGAGTTGAAGGATCTGCACGACGCAATCGCCACACATCCGAGCGGCATCCTCATTTCCGTGGCTGATGCAGCGCTGATGCAGCCGGAAATCGACTCCGCGATCGAGCAGAACATCCCGGTCATCACCATTGACTCCGACGCACCACACAGCCACCGCCTCTTCTTTATCGGCACCAACAATGTCGAAGCCGGTCGCCTCGGCGGCCGGCGCGTGGTCAGCAGACTCGGCGGAAAGGGGAACGTTGTCTTCTTCACCATGCCTCAACCCAATCTGGATGAGCGCCTGAAGGGGTACCAGGAGGTCTTTGCCTCGCACCCCGGGATCAAAGTGATGGACGTCTTCAACATCAACGGAGACGCCGGAACCGCTATGGACAAAACGCCGCAATATCTCGTCTTGACAGGGGCCGCCCACGTCGATGCCTTCATCTGTCTGGAAGCTTCCGCTGGTCACGAGGTAGCGACCAAGCTGAAGGAGAACAAGGTAACGGATCGTCTGCTCATCGCCATGGATGTGGATAAGGATACCCTTCAGGACATCAAGGACGGTGTGATCGACGCGACCATTGCGCAGAAGCCCTTCACCATGGGCTACTACGGCCTGAGACAACTCGACGAGATATATCACTCTCACCCGAAAACATTCAGCCCCGACTATTCCCAGAACACCTTCTCGCCCTACCCTGTCTTCGTCGACACTGGGACGGCGGAAGTCGACAAGAATAACGTAGACATTTATATGGAATCTGCCGCGGAGGCTCAGCAGCAGAAGTAAAGCGCCGCAGGCGGGAGCTTCACCCGGAGAACCCGAACACGACGAACAAGGGAGAAAGGTCCGGTTTCCGTAGCACGCGTTACCTTAAAGAAAAGAATGTCTGCTACAGATAGCTTGAACGGAACGCGCCAGCGGGCTGTCGTGTGCCTTTCCGGAGGCATGGATTCTGCGGTCTGTGCTGCCCTCGCCGCCCGCGACTACCAGCCCTACGCGCTCCACTTCAGCTACGGACAGCGGACCGAAGGCCGCGAGTTGGATAGCGCGCGCCAGGTTGCACAAGCCCTTGATTTCCGCGACTTCCTGCACCTCAAAATCGACATCTTCCGGCGCATCGGCGGCTCTGCGCTCACCGACCCGGCGATTGCCGTGCCCAAAGCGCCGGAGCACTCCCCAATTGGCCAGTCAATTCCCGTCACTTATGTCCCTTTTCGCAACGCGCACTTCCTGGCCGCTGCCGTCAGTTGGGCTGAAGTGCTGGGGGCTGGAACTATCTTTATCGGTGCCGTCGAGCAGGATAGCTCCGGCTATCCCGACTGCCGTCCCGCATATTACCAGGCCTTCCAGCAGGTCATTCGCACTGGTACGCGCGAGGGAGACATCGAAATCTCGACGCCCCTCATCCATCTTCGGAAGAGCCAGATCGTAACCCTGGGCCTTGAATTAAATGCGCCATTCAATTTAACGTGGTCGTGCTATTCAGGCGCGGAAGAAGCGTGTGGCGAATGTGATAGTTGTATTCTGCGTCTGCGTGCCTTCGACGAGGCTGGCACGCCAGATCCGATTCCCTACGTAAGACCGATCTGAACCGGCACGGAACGAACGCCGGAGCAAAAAAAGAAAGGACCGTGTCAGCAACTCACACACGGATTCCAGGGAGACAAAGACAATGCGAAAGACAAAATTCTGGCTGGTACTAACGTTCGCGGCTGTGGTTTCTGCCGCTCTGCCGGCAATGGCGCAGCAGACCGCCAAGATTCACGGACATGTACAGGATCCGGCCGGAGTTGCATTAAAAGGGGGCACCGTCAGCCTTTCTGATGACGGAGGTAAGACGAGCAGATACTCCTTCAAGACCGACGATAACGGAAACTACACCGGCGACGGTATTGCTCCCGGCACCTACAGCATTATTTATCGCAATGCCGATACCCCCCCGGACAAGATTGTGGATGAGTTCAACGAGGTCAAAATTGCGGCCGGCGCCGACATAACCCAGGACTTCGACATGTCCCGCCCCGAATACCTTTCGAAATTGTCGCCTGAACAAAAGAAAGCTCTTGAGGACATTAAGGCGAAGAATGCGGAAGTGCTCAAGGAGAATTCCCAGATCAAGAACCTGAACGCTGACCTCATAAAGGCCCGTCAGGACAACAAAGATAAGAACTATACCGAGGCCGAATCCCTGATGACCCGGGACACGCAGGCCAAGCCCGACGCCGGCGTGTTGTGGGTAGAGCTTGGCGTCGCCCAAAAGGGCCTCAAGAAATACGACGACGCAGTCACCTCGCTCAAGAAGGCCGTCGAGCTCGAAGCCGCCAGCAAGAAGCCCAATCCCGAAATTCAGGCTGCCGCGAACGATGCCCTCGGTGAGGTCTACGCCACCCAGGGCAAGGTGCCCGAGGCCCAGGCCGCCTATGACGCGGCCGTCCAGGCCGATCCCAAGGGCGCAGCGGTGCACTACACCAACGAGGCCATTATGATGGACCGCGCCAATCAGATCGACGCGACCGTCGCCGCTGCCGACAAGGCAATTGCCGCCGACCCCACAAAGGCCATCGCCTACTATCTGAAGGGCAAGGCGCTCATCAATAAAGCCTCCGTCGATCCCAAGACTGGGAAAATCGTCGCTCCTCCAGGTTGCGCCGAAGCCTACCAGAAATATCTCCAGCTCGCCCCCGACGGTCAATTCTCTGCTGACGCCAAGGCGGTCCTCGCCGAAATGAGCACCACGGTCACCAGTAGCTACAAGGGCAAGAAGTAGTCCCCATCAACACACTGCAAGGGCGTCGTCTCCCAGACGGCGCCCATTGCCTTTTAGCTACAATCGGCTCTGTGGAACCCGCTTCGGCTTCGCCCTCTTCCCCTTCGATCGTGCTGGGCTACAGTGACGCCGCACGCACCGTGCGCGAACAGGCCACCTCCTCCGACGAGCGCCCGCGCGGCACGGAATCTCTCACCCTGCTCGACAGTCTCAGCCGCATCCTCGCTGCGCCGGTCCTCGCCGACCGTGACCAGCCGCCCTTTCCCCGCTCCACCCGCGACGGATTCGCTTGCCGCTCTGCTGATCTGGCCTCTGGAGATACCCTACAAATCGTGGGCCAGCTCCGCGCTGGCGAAGTCTGGACCGGCCCCGCGCTCGAACCAGGGCGGGCCATTGAGATCATGACTGGAGCACCCGTGCCCGCCGGGGCCGATTGCGTCCTGATGGTCGAACACGCTGCGGTTGATGCGAGCAGCATCAGGACAACACGGCAGCTCACCGCGGGCGAAAATGTCGTCCCCGCCGGAGCCGAAGCACAGGCTGGAGCCACACTCGTCCTAACCGGAACGCGTATCGGCCCGCAGCAGATCGCCGCCGCTGCCGCATGCGGATATGCAAGCCTGCCCGTCCACACCCGTCCGCGCGTTGCCATCTTGGCTACCGGTGACGAACTCGTTCCCGTGGCCGGCCAACCGCTGCCGCACCAGATTCGTAACTCCAACAGTTACTCAATCGCTGCCCAGGTTCTTCAGCATGGCGGCAAACCCGTTCTGCGACCGACCGTGCGCGACAACGTGGCCGCAATCGAATCAGCAATTGAGGAAGCCCTCACCTCCGACCTGCTTATCCTGTCCGGCGGAGTCTCCATGGGCAAATACGACTTTGTCGAACAGGCGCTGCTCAACCTTAACGCCGAATTTTTCTTCACCGGAGTTCGCATGCAACCTGGCCGCCCGGTTGTCTTCGGACGACTGCCCGCCGGTGATGGCTACCGCTATTTCTTTGGACTCCCGGGCAATCCCGTGTCCACTATGGTCACCTTCGCGCTCTTCGCGGGGCCGCTCATCGGCGCGCTCGCGGGACAAGCCAGCGATCAGCTTGGACCCCGCTTTGTCGAAGCGCATCTCGCCAGGGACCTGCAGGCGAAACCCGGCCTTACGCAATTCCTTCCCGCGCGAATCGAGAGCGACAGCACCAAAGCCACCGTTCGCCCCATCGCATGGCAAGGCTCCGGCGATCAGGCCGCCGCATCGAAGGCAAACTGTTTCCTGGTCGTGCCCGAGCAGGTCGAAAAGCTATCCTTCGGTAGCACCGTTACAGTGTTTCCGTTTTAACGAAACCGGTGGGTCAGTCAGGCCATTTTAGCCCAGAGTATACGTACGCCCTACGCGCTACACCCAAACCCCTACACCCTGTACCCTATTCCTATGTCCCGGCTTTCGCATTACGACAACGAAGGACAGGCGCACATGGTCGATGTGAGCGAGAAACCCGCCACGCGCCGCGAAGCGCATGCCTATGCTTTGGTTACACTCTCAGTAGACGTTCTCAACGAACTGCCGCGAAATCCAAAGGGCAATCCCCTTGAAGTTGCCCGCTTCGCCGGAATCCAGGCCGCCAAACGGACCGCCGACCTGATCCCGATGTGCCATCCCCTGCCGCTGACTTTTGTCGATGTGAAGACCACGATTATCGACGGCGGCATCGAGATTCGCACCGTGGCCGCCACCACCGCGGGCACAGGGGTTGAAATGGAGGCGCTCATCGCCGCCTCGATCGCAGCTCTGACCATCTATGACATGTGCAAGGCGCTCGACAAGGCCATCGTCATCCGCGAAATACGCCTCGAACGCAAAACCGGTGGCAAAAGCGGAGATTATGTTAGGAGTTAGCTATTGGTCTGATCGCTAATGGCTAATCCCTTATGACGAATGGCTACACCGCTGTCGCCAGATACACCCCGAACCACTCACGCTCATCCGTCCAGCACTGGGTGATGGCGAACCCTGCGCGCTCCAGCATCGACAAGACGCCCTGCCCTGTGAATTTGTAACTGTTCTCGGTATGAATTGTCTCGCCGCGCCCGAACTTCACTTCCATCTCAAGTGCTCCAATCGACACATGCTGCGCAATCAGGCTCTCCAGGTGCATCTCGATCCGCGAATGCTCGTGGTTCCACCGAGCCCGATGCTGAAACAATCTCGGATTGAAATTCGCGCCCAGCTCGCGATTGATCCGCTTCAGCACATTCTTATTGAAGGACGCCGTCACGCCTGCTTCATCGTCATAGGCGCGCACCAGCACCGATCGCTCTTTCACTCGGTCAACGCCAAGCAGTAGCCGGTCTCCAGGCGAGAGGTGCGCTCGCACATCGCGCAACAACGTCTCCGCGTGGGCGGGCTCGAAGTTCCCGATACTCGATCCGATATAAAGCACCATCTTCCGCTTACCGTCTCCGGGAAAATCCGCGACGCCGGTCGTGTAATCGGCGACTCTGGGAGTAACAATCACACCGGGAATTTCTCTTTCAATGCGTTCCTTCGCCGCAGTCAGAGGACTTTCCGAGACATCGATCGCCAGGTAATCGACGTCCCCCTGCCTGCGGACCGCGGCTTCGAGCAGCAGCCCGGTCTTCGTGGCCGTGCCCGCGCCCAGCTCAATCATTGTCAGCGCCTGGCCCGACGGCCCGCCAGCCACGCCCAGAATCTCGTCCGCATTGTTTGCAAAAATGGTCCGCTCCGTGCGGGTCAGGTAATACTCCGGAAGCTCGGTGATCGCCTCAAAGAGCCGTGATCCTTCTTCATCGTAGAAAAGCCAGGGTGAAAGTGTCTTCGGCCGCGCTGTTAAACCCGCAAAAACCTCAGCGCCGACCGGAGTCTGCGCCGCTTCCGGCAGCGTGAGAATCGAGGAAAGACTGTGCATAGGGGATCCGGGTGCTCCTAAAAAATGTTGGAAACAAGCTAGCGATTCGCCAAACGCATACCGCAAAACTGCCACCGAGTCGCGGACGAGAAAAAATTCCGGTACGTACTCCGAATATGAGATGCAGGTGTCACGGCCGAACCACCTCGCAGCACCATCTGATTGCACATGAATTTGCCGTTATACTCGCCCAGCGCGCCCGGCAAAGCCGCAAAGCCGGGATAGCCAAGATACGCGCTGGCCGTCCACTCCCACACATCTCCAAACATTTGCTGCAGACCGCCCTGTTCCCCGGCCGCCGCCGGATGCAGCAGACCCGACTCAAGCAGATTACCCTCGACAGGCAGCACCGCAGCGGCAACCTCCCATTCCGCCTCCGTCGGCAGCCGCTTCCCTGCCCAGCGTGCAAAGGCGTCCGCCTCGAAATAGCTCACGTGGCAAACCGGCGTATTCAGAAGCGCCTTCAGCCCCGCCGCTCCGCGCATCGTAAACACCCGCCACTCGTCCTCCGCCTGAAACCAGTACAGCGGGGCCCTCCACTGCTGCGCTGTGACCGTGTCCCATCCATCGGACAGCCACAGTTCCGGCCGCTCGTATCCTCCATCGCGCATGAAGTCAAGATACTCGCCGCACGTCACCAACCGCGAAGCCAGCTCGAACGGCTCCAGGTAAACCTTGTGGCGCGGCTGCTCATTGTCGAAGCAGAATCCTTCCCCGCGGTAGCCGATTTCCGCCAGCCCGCCCTGATGGCCTACCCAGATCAGTTCGCCTGCCTTAGATGCGGGCAGTTCCCCCGTTTCGTATGCCGGATGCATAGGATTCGACCAGAAAGCGTTCTTCATGTCGTAGGCCAGCAGTTCCTGATGCTGCTGTTCGTGATGAAGACCCAGCACCACCCGCCGCTCCGCCTCGGACGGCATGCCGCTGTCGATCAACCGCACCATTGCTGTCTCAACATGGCGGCGATACTCCAGGATCTCCGCCAGCGAAGGCCGGGAAAACGAGCCGCGTAGTTTCTTCAGCGGCTGGTCGGAAACCGCGTTGTAGTAGCTATTGAAAAGCCAGATGAAATCGGGATGAAAAGGGCGGTAGCCAGCCAGAAACTCCGACAGAAGAAAGGTTTCGAAGAACCACGTCGTATGCGCCAGATGCCATTTGGCTGGGCTGGCTTCCGGACACGACTGCACCATCATGTCCTCCGGGGTCAGCGGCTCGCAGAGCTCTTCCGTCTGCTGCCGCACACTACAAAACCTGGGTCCTAACTCCGTGTCCCGTCCCGCGGACCGGTCCAACCCGCTGAGAGTACCCATCGATCCTCCTCCTCTACCTTAGAGAGCGGCCGCCGTTTCGTGTTGCCCGTGAGACTACCAGTAGATGTATCGCCGCCCTAAGAAGTTCCAGCCTTTTTACCGCTTCCCTTCGCCGCGTCCCTGCCCGCCTGCGTCTTCGACCTGTCTCCGGGCGTCTATCCTGTGAATCCCGTCCTCGCACGAACTTACCGGCGGGGTTCGCGTCAGTCTAATTGAGAGATACTTATCTGGTCATGAAATCTTTGCTGCTCGTATTCGTCCTAATCCTCGCCTCGGCTATCTTTTTGCCCTCCGCTGGCGGACAGGATGCGTCTGCGACGCCGGAGCCTCAAGGCCAGGGGCAAGGCATGGGCGGAGCCTTCGTGGATCATGGTGTCCGTGGGACCGTCACGGCGGTCACTGGCGGCAACATCTCGGTCAAAACCGAGCAGGGCGACGTTTACAAGATCGAAACCGGATCCAATACACGCTTCCGCAAGCAGCGTGATCGCCGCCAGGCCGGGTCCACCGGAACGGCCGATACAAGCTCTGAGAATGCTCAGGTCAAGATCTCGGACATCCACGTCGGCGACATGATTATGGCTGCCGGCGACAAGGACGACAAAGCCAAAACCGTCGGTGCCGTGATCGTCATGATCATCGACAAGGAGCAGTACGAGAAGGCTCGTGCTGACTTCGGCAAAACCTGGACCACCGGCGCGATTCAATCCATCAACGAGACGAAAATCACCATCAAGCGTCCCGACAACGTCATTCAGACCATCATCGTCGACGAAAACACCTCCTTCCGCAAGCGGCGCGACAGCATCACACTGGCAGACATCAAGGTTGGCGACAACGTAAGCGCCCGAGGCGCACTCCAGAACGGAAGCTTCGTCGCCACCGTACTAAGTGTTGGCGGACCCGGCCAGGGAGGCGGACCCGGAGGTGGTCCAGGCGGCTTCGGCGGTGGCGGAGGCAGCCAGAGCGTCACCGGCCCTCAACCCGCTAACTCCACGAGCCCTGCCCCGCCGAACCGCTAGCTTTCGCACTCTTATGACGCGCCGTCGCATCTCGATCTCGCTTCTGCTGGCCGTGTCGCAACTCACCGCGCCGGTCTTTAGCCGCGCCCAGCAGCCCGCCGCGCCCGTTCCAACGCAGCAACCTGCCGCAGCCACGACAGCCCCGCAATCCGGAGCGATCTTACAGGCGGGCGGCACCATCCATGGCACCGTCAAGTCTGGAACCATTCCCCTCCCTGGCGTAAGCATCACCGCCACCAATACCCTCACTGGGAAAAAATATTCGAGCGCCAGCGATGCCCGCGGCAACTACAGCATGACCATTCCGCAGAATGGCCGCTACGTTCTGCGAACCGAACTCGCTGCCTTCGCCCCCACTACCCAGGAAGCGCTGCTTAATGCCACGTCTCGCGACCAGAAGATCGATTTCACTCTCACCCTCGCCTCGCGCGCCGTCCAGGAAGAGCAGCAGCAGGCCGCTTCGACGCGTCAATACTCCGGCCGCGGGACACAGAGCCTGTCCCTGGCCGATGCCGCCACTGGTTTGATCGCAGCTGCCGGTGGAGACTCATCCACCGCAACCACCGCTCTTCCCTCGCTTGCGTCGAATCCCGACGTCTCCAGCGAATCTGTCGCTGTCGCCGGCCAAAACGGCTCCACCAATCCTTTCGCCGGAATCAACTTCGGCGACGGACCGCCGCCCCCGGGCGCTGCCGACGCAAGCTATGGCGGACCCGGAGGAGGCGGCCCAGGTGGCGGAGCTCCAGGTGGCGGAGGTCCAGGTGGTGCCGGCGGAGGGGGTGGCGGTGGCTTCGGTGGAGGAGGCGGTTTTGGAGGTGGCGGGGGCGGCGGACGCGGCTTTGGTGGCCGCGGCAACTTCCGCAATTTCAACCCAAATCAGCCCCACGGCGCTTTCTTCTGGAACGGTGGCAACTCCGCCCTCAACGCCCAGCCGTACGCACTGCGCGGCCAACCCCTCGCCCAGCCCAGCTACGCCTCCAACCGCTTCGGACTCACCTTCATTGGCGCGCCCTACATCCCGCACCTGATCACGCATGACACAAAGGACTTTATTTTCTTCACCCTCTCCGGCCAGCGGTCGTCATCGCCCTTCGACGAGTACGGAACCGTGCCCCTGGCTGCCGAGCGCATGGGGAACTTTCAGGATCTGACCACGCCCGAGGGTACGCCTATCACTATTTACGATCCCGGCTGCTACCCCGGCGACCCCAACAAGGGCAAGCCCTTCCCGCAGAACACCGTCCCTGCACAATGCATCTCTCCGCAAGCCACAGCTCTGCTGAATTACATCCCCCCGGCCAATTTGCCCGGTGCGTCTCAGAACTACCGCCGCCTGGCCACTGCCCAGACCAACACCACCACCATCGGGGCGCGTCTGATTCACAACTTCGGAGCGGGCGGAAACAACGCCGCCCTCGGCAACTTCGTCCGCCAGCGACTCGGCCAGGGCGGCAGCCCCGGTCTGCACCAGAACATCAATTTCAACTTCAACTACAGCCACACAGCTTCCGACAGCCTCAACCTCTTCCCCGACCTCGGAGGCGCCACCCAGAGCACCCAGTACTCCCTCCAGGCTGGATACTCGCTGAGCAAGGGCCACCTCGCCAACAGCCTGAACGTCAACTGGAACCGGACGAATTCCCAGACGCGCAACTATTTCACGAACACAACCGACGTCGCCGGCCAGATCGGCCTCAACGGACTCCCCACCAATCCACTCCTCTACGGCCTGCCCGATATCACTCTCAACCAGTTCACCAGCCTTGGCGAGGTGCAGCCAGCCTTCCAGATCAACCAGACCATTTCGCTCTCTGAGTCTCTTTCCTGGATTCACAAGAAGCACAACGTCCGAGTGGGCGGCGACTACCGCCGCGTGCACCTCGACATGGTTGGCCTGACCAACTCCACCGGGAGCTACACCTTCACCGGCGTCTACACCGAGGCGCCCGGAACTAGCTCGAGCGCTCCTGGCGGAACCTCGACCTCCGGCTCCTCCCTTGCCGACATGCTCCTCGGCTTCCCCCAGCAGACCAGCCTGCAGGCGCCATACCAAAAGGCCTACCTCCGCGAAAATGTCATCGACGCGTACGCTCAGGACGACTGGCGGGCGCTGCCCAATCTGACCATCAACGCCGGCCTGCGCTATGAATACTTCTCGCCTTATTCGGAAAAGAACAATCGTCTCGCCACACTGGACACCGGCCTCGATTACACCCTGGCCACGACCGTCCTGCCCAACACCGACGGACCCTACACCGGGTACTATCCGAACACTCTGGTCTACCCCGAAAAGAATGATTTCTCCCCGCGCATCGGCATCGCCTGGCACCCGATCAAGGACACCGTCGTCCGAGCCGGGTATGGCATTAACTTCGCCATCGGCCAGTACGTGAAATTCGTGCAGGACTTCGCCTTCCAGCCGCCGTGGGCCAACGTCCAGACCAACAGCAACGAGCTCACCGGCCTGCCCACCTACACTCTCGTCAATGGCTTCACCGCAACGCCCCCCTCGGAAGGCAACTACTCGGTCAACAAGAATTACCGCCTGCCCTACGTGCAGGTCTGGAACCTCGACGTTCAACGAACACTCCCCATGGGCATCGTCCTCAACGTTGGCTACAACGGCTCGAAGGGCACACGGTTAGACATCGTCGACGCCCCGGGCCGTTTCGGCACCAGTGTGCCGAACGTTCTTTACGACTACGAGAACGATGTGGCCTTCTCCAACTTCAATGCCCTCGCCGTGCGCCTGCGCAAGCGCATGCAGAACGGCGTCGCCCTCGGCGCGACCTATACTTACTCCCACTCCATCGACGACGCCAGCTCCATTGGCGGCAACGGAGGAACTGGCGTCACCGTCGCCCAGAACTGGCAGGATCTGCTCGCCGAAGAATCGAACTCCAGCTTCGACATCCGCCAGCAGCTCAAAGGCGACTTCGTCTATGAGCTTCCCTTCGGCCCCGACACCCACCTGCTCACCAGCGGTAATTTTCTCTCGCACGCTGTCAGCGGTCTGTCAGTATCCGGCACCTTCGATTTCGCCACCGGATCGCCGCTCACTCCACATTACGAAGCTGCTATCGCCGACGTCGCCCGCGGCAGTACAGGCTCTCTGCGCCCCAACCGCGTGCCTGGTGTCTCTTTGACGGCGGGTGGAGGCTCGCTCGACAACTGGTTTAACAAGGCGGCCTTTGAAAATCCGCCGAGCGACGGTTACGGAACTGCTTCGCGCTTCTCGATTCCCGGCCCCGGAACCGTCTCGGTCAACATGTCGCTTTCGAAAACCCACCGCTTCTCGGAAATGCGCACGTTCGAAGTCCGGGCCACTGCCAGCAACGTCTTCAACACCGTCCAGTATTCGGGCGTCGACACCACACTCGGCTCCGCAACCTACGGCGAGGTGATTTCGGCCGCCAGCATGCGGCAGTTCACCTTCCTGGCTCGCTTTCGCTATTAAGGAGACTCGAACATGACAAGCCGTCTCCAGACCCTCACCCTCGCAGCAGCCATCGCGTTCGCTGTCGTCCCCGGGCTCTTCGCCCAGCAGCCCCCGGCCCAGCAATCGGCTCCCCTGCAATCAATAGACCAGCAGCAGCAGCCCAGCCAGTCGTCATTCTCGCTGAAGATCAACAGCGACATAGTGCTCACCAATGTCGTTGTGCGCGACAAGAAGACGGGCGAAGTCGTTCGCGGACTCACCGCCAAAGACTTCACCATCCTCGAAAACGGTAAGGCGCAACAGCTTTCCAGCTTCGATTTTGAAAGCGTCGACCAGGCCGCTCCGCTCAACGAAGCCACCATCACCGGACAGTCCGGCACCAGCATCTTCAACGCCAAAAACGGCGTTGCCAAACCCGAAGAGCTCCGCAACCACCGCCTCATCGTGATGTTCTTCGACATCACCTCCATGCAGCCCGAGGACCTCGATCGCTCGCAGAAAGCCGCCCGCAACTACATCAACCGCCAGATGCAGCCCGCCGACCTGGTCGCCGTCGTCTCGCTTGATACTTCTCTGTCACTCGACCAGGACTTCACCCAGAACAAGCAGCTCTTGCTCGCCGCCGTTAATTCCTACTCCGGCGATCAAAGCTCTGGCTTTCAGGCCGGAGCCACCAGCACTACCAACCAGGTCGAGGACACTACCTCCTTCACCGCCGACGAGCAGGAGTACAACGACCTCAACACCGACCGCGAACTCTTCGCCATTGCGTCTGTCTCCAAATCGCTCGCCTACATCACCGAAAAGAAATCCATGCTCTACTTCTCCGGCGGAATCCAGCGTGATGGCATCGAGAATCAGGCGTCATTGCGCTCCGCCATCAACGCCGCCGTGCGCGCCAACTTATCCATCTACAGTGTCGATACGCGTGGCCTGCAGGCCATCTCGCCGCTCGGTGACGCCACCACCGGCAGCCTGCGCGGCACCTCCGGATACAACGGCGCGGCCCTCCAGAACAATCTCGACGCCAACTTCAACACCCAGGAAGTCATGGCCACACTCTCGTCGGACACCGGCGGCAAGGCCTTCTTCGACTCGAACGACTTCTCACCGGCCTTCGAACGCATCCAGCATGACACCTCGGCCTACTACGTCCTCGGTTTCCGCTCCACGGATACGAGAAGAGACGGCCGCTATCGCAAGCTCACCGTTAAGATCAACCGAGCTGACGTGAAGCTCGAATACCGCCCCGGCTACTACGCCCCAGCCGACTACCAGCACTCCACACACGAAGATCGCGAGCGTCAGCTCGAAGACCAACTCGCCAGCGACCTGCCCGCAACCGACGTAGCCGTCTACATGGAGACGCTCTACTTCCGCACTGACGACACGCACTATTACGTCCCCGTCTCCATCGTCGTGCCCGGCTCGCAGATTCCCTTCGTCAAGGGCGGAGACAAGGACAAAGCCACTCTCGACATCATCGGCCAGGTCAAAGATCTGCAGGGTCACTCGATCGGTCAGGCGCGCGAGACCGTGAAGCTCTCCATCGACCAGGCCCAGCAGGTCCGCCAGAAAAACGTGCAGTACTCCACCGGATTCACTCTTCCCATTGGCAAGTTCCATCTCAAATTTGTCGTGCGCGAAAACGAAACCGGCCGCATGGGTTCCTTCGAGACCGACATCAATGTCCCCGACCAGCGCAAAATCCCTCTCAAGATGAGTTCCATCGTCCTCGCCAGCCAGCGCATCCCGGCTGCGAAGCATGCCGACAGCCCCCTCGTCCATGATGGTGAGCAGCTTGTTCCCAACCTGCCGCACGTCTTCCGCCAGGACCAGCACCTTTACTTCCTATACGAGGTTTACGCCCCCTCGCACGCCACGCCGGCTGCTGATCCCGCGGCCAAAGACCAGAAGCCCGCGGCAAAAGGCCCCAATGCACCCGTCCGCGTCCTCACCAGCATTGAATTCCTGAACGGAAGCACCAAAGCCTTCGAAACTCCGCTTGTCGAAGCCAAAGCCCTCAACGTGCCTGCGCGCGATGCCGTCGCCTTCCAGTTCGACGTGCCCCTCACCAGCCTCAAGCCGGGTCTATATACGTGCCAGGTGAACGTGATCGACGACGCCGGAGGCAGCTTCAGCTTCCCCCGCACCGCCGTGCTGATTCGCGAGGCCGCGCAGGCGACCACTCCGCCCTCGACCCCAACATCACCCAGTTCGCCTGCGCCCGCCGCAGGCAGCCCCGCTGCACCCGGGCGGTAGAAGTAGAGTTCCGGAGCAAATTCATTTAGTCCTTCGGTTTGCGGAGACATCGTTGCTGCTGCCACAGGATGAGGCGGCTGTTGCCCGATGGACGAACCCGCTGCAACTGGCAGAGATGCTGTTCATGCTGTGGCTTCTGATCAGAGGAGCCACCCCTCAAGACGCAACGAAGCAGGTTGGACAAGATACTGGCCCGGTCCCGCACTCAGCGCTCGTCGCTTGGCAGCAGACGCTTTCTTCTCGAAGGCCGCGGTCTCTGATCTGAAGTCATGAATCCCTTCGCTTCTCGGACGAATCTGTAACTTGGTAGCTGTCGAGGAGAAATAGAGATGGCTGTCATCCTGTCCTCAACGATTGCTGTTCTGCTATTGATCGGTTTCTGGGTCAAAAGCAGGAAAAACCGGCGTGAATTGGAAGAACACAGCATCACGCCAGAAGCCCTTTACGCACTGCTGGCCTCACATTCGGATGTGCTTGTCTTCGATGTCCGTCAACCGCTCGATTTGCTTGCCGACTCGGAGATTATTCCGGGCGCAACCAGGCTATCGCCAAAGGAAGTCATACAAAATCCGTCGCTGATCCCGAAAGAGAAGGACTCGGTCGTCTACTGTACGTGTCCAAGCGATGAGACAAGCCAGACTATCTTGCATCGAGCTCTCGCCTTGAAGTTTTTCCAAATCAAATTTCTCAAAGGCGGGCTGGAGGCATGGAAAGCAAAGGGTTATCCCGTGGAGCCATACAATAAGCCCTTCCGGCTCGACACTGGCACCTGAGCTCTGCCCTTCGCGGAATTTCGCCACCGACACGCGCTATCCACCGACCGCGCTATAAGGAGCAGTGATGCCACGCCCTCCAGAGCCGTCGCGCATAGACTCCAAGATTGAAGACGCACACTGTCACTCCAAAACCCGTGACCACCCACGCCGGAAGATCCGGATAGATCGTCGCCTCCAGATAGTGCACCAGAAACCCGCCCGTCCATGTATGCATTCCTGCTCTGGCTTCGAGCCACTGCTCGACCAACGTCAGTGGACACGGCCACGGACCAACCTCAACGATAATTCCCCAGATCAGCGACGCCACATGGAACGCCGTCCACCAGGGGCGCCCGCGCGTCCACAGCGCTCCCGCGATCGCCCAGAGAATCCAGGCCAGATGCAGAACAAGCACCGCTGCCGCGAGCGCGTCCATCGTGCGATCCCATTTGCGATCTTACTTCCGACTTCCTCCATCGTGTAAAGTACCTTCGAGGTACAGCAGTGATCGCAACAAAACCGATGGCCTCCCGCCGCTCCCACCTGTTCCTGCTGATCGGCGCGCTGGCTCTCGCCATCTCTGCCCATGCCGCGGCAAATGGCTTCGTCCACACCAACGGATCGCAGCTCGTCGATGGCCAAGGCCATGCGCTGAACCTGCGCGGCACCAGTCTCGGTAACTGGATGGTCCCCGAAGGCTATATGTTTCGTTTGGAGCAGGGCCCGCAATCAGGACGTGAGATTGAAGCCCTCGTCAATGAACTGTTAGGCCCGACGGCAGCCACGCAATTCTGGCATGATTACCGCGACCGCTACGTCACCCGCGCCGACATCCAGTTCCTCCATCACGCCGGATACAACTCCATCCGCATACCCATCGACTACAGGTTCTTCACTCCCGGCAACGAAGAAGGCTTCACCCTCCCCGAGGGCTTCACTCTTTTAGACCGCGTCATCGGATGGGCCCAAGAAGCCGGCCTCTACGTCGTGCTCGACATGCACGCCGCTCCGTGTGGCCAGACCGGCACGAATATTGACAACAGCTGGGGATATCCCTGGCTCTTCGAAAGCCCCGAGTGCCAGCAGCAGATCATCGATATCTGGAAGAGTATCGCCGCTCACTACCGCGACTCGAAAACCGTCCTCGGCTACGACCTGCTCAACGAACCGATCCCGCATTTTCCACAGCTTCAGATCTACAACGCGCGCCTTGAACCGCTCTACCGCCGCATCGTGGCAGGCGTCCGTGAGGTCGACACCCACCACGTAGTCATTCTCGGCGGAGCCCAGTGGGACACCAACTTCAGCGTCTTCGGGCCGCCTTTTGACTCCAACGTGATGTACACCTTCCACAAATACTGGACGCCGCCCGAACAGCCCGCCATCCAGCCCTATCTCGACTTCCGTGATCGCTATCACGTGCCCCTCTGGCTGGGAGAATCCGGAGAAAACACTGACGCCTGGGTCAGCCAGTTCCGGCAGCTGCTCGAAAAGAACCAGATAGGCTGGGCCTTCTGGCCATACAAGAAGATGGAAAGGACCTCGGCGCCGGTTTCTTTCAACCGCCCCCAGTACTGGGATGAGATTGTCGCCTTCGCCAAAACCCGCGGCAGCACGGGAGATGCTGAAAAGCAGATTGCACGCCGCCCTCCCATGGATCACATCCGCGCGGCCTTTGCCGACCTGCTCCAAAATATCGAGTTCCAGCATTGCACGCAGAACGCGGACTACCTCGCGGCGCTCGGGCTCTCCTCCGTAAACTAAGAGTCCTCTATTTATCCGTATCGTCGAACGCAAACCTTCCCAGCACGATTGGGCGCGATGTCGGCGGCTTGGTGCTTGCCACATCCACCGGATAGGGCTGCTGTCCATACGTCGGAAAGCCCCAGATCCTTCCTGTCCGCATGTCCACCGCCACCTTCCCGTAGATCTGGCTGGTGCCGTCTGGAGCACGCAGCATAAAGACGCCCGGCTCAAAATACAGCGGATAATCCGCCATGACCTGCGCCTGCGCGGGCCGCGGCGTAACAAATGGTTCGATGGCGATCGCCAGCAGCGCAATCGCAATCAGCAGCAACAGAACATTGGTTGTAGCGGCACTCTTCATTTCGCTCCTTCTTTGGGCGGCATTGCGACATTCAACCCCGCCACCAATCTAAACCCGGCAATGCTAGTCTTGGTTTTCAGTCAGGGAGAAGCCTATGGCCGACGAACCGCCCGAAAGGCCGCGTGTTCCACTGCCCGCCGGATATCGCCCGGGCATTATTACCGCCATTACCGTACTGCTGGGCTTCTCGCTCCTCTTCTTTCGCTACTTTGACTTCGAACTCCCTGGCGAATGGACCCCCGCCTCAACCGTCGCTGCCATCCTCATGGGTCTATCGATCCTCATGCAATTTGTCTCCCTTTGGAGATCACTCCAGGTCAAGGATGACGACGAGGCCGAGTACGCCATTACCCTCCGCTGGTTTCTTTCTTCCGCCATCGTTCTCCTCGCCAGCCTGGCGCTGGCCGGGCTCTCAATCTCTCATATCTTCAATTTCTGATCATCCATCGATCGCCCGGAAGTGACAGGCTCGCCACGCATCCTGCAAAATGTCTTTTGCTCTTTTCCAGCTATTCAAGGACCGAACCGTGAAACGTTTTCTCAGTAAGCTCTTCGTTGCATCCACCTCCTGCTCGCTCGCCTTTTGCGCAACGGCGCAAACCGCGCCCCCGCCGGTCACGCAGGCTCCGCACTTCTCCACCATCCTTTACGGAGCCGCCTACTACAGCGAATACAACCCCTACGAGCGCCTGGATAAAGACGTCGCCCTCATGCAGCAGGCCGGCCTCACCGTCGTGCGCATGGGCGAATCCACATGGAGTCTCTGGGAGCCCGAAGACGGCCACTTTGAATACGCCTGGATGGATCACGTCGTCGAGGCCATGGGCAAGGCCGGGATCAAGGTCATCATGGGCACCCCGACCTACTCCATTCCCACCTGGCTGTACCACGAGCATCCCGAAATCCTCGCCCGCCCTCTCGGCGGCGCTGAAACCTTCTACGGCATGCGCCAGAACATGGACATCGACAGCCCCGTCTATCGCTATTACGCCCAGCGCCTCATTCGTAATATGGTCGAGCACTACCGCAACAATCCCACTGTCATCGGATGGCAGATCGACAACGAAACCCACTCCTACGACGCCTCCAACAACGACGTCTTCGTTGGCTTCGTCAATCACTTGAAAAAGAAGTTCGGCACCACCGACGCCCTCAATAAAGCCTGGGGACTCAACTACTGGGGCCAGGACGTCAACGGCTGGGAGAACATGCCCACCCGCGACAGCACCATCAGCACCGGATACAAACTCGAGTGGTCGCGCTGGCAGCAGATGCGCGTCACCGACTTTCTCGCCTGGCAGGCCGCCCTCGTCCGCGAATACCGCCGCCCCGACCAGTTCGTGATGCAGGATTTCGCCGGAGCCATGCATACAGACGTCAACGAATTCGAGATCGCCAGATATCTCGACGTCTCCGGCACTAACCCCTATCACGGCACGCAGGACCACATGGATGGAGCGGCACAGGCGCTCGTCGGCGATTACATCCGCTCGCTCCGGCACCAGAACTATCTCGTCACCGAAACCAACGCCCAAACCATCGGCTGGGATTCCGGCTTCCAGTATCCGCCTTATGACGGCCAGATCCGCCTCGACGTTTACACTCACATCTCCAGCGGAGCCAACATGGTCGAGTACTGGCACTGGTCTTCGATCCCTTCAGGGCAGGAAGTCTACTGGAAGGGCGTTCTCGGCCACGATCTCGAGCCCAACCGCGTCTACGCCGAAGTCTCGCGCACGGCGCACGAGCTCCAGAAGATCGGCCCACAGCTCGCGAACATGAAGATCACCAACCAGGTCGCGATCCTCTACAGCATCGACTCCTGGAATGGCCTGAATGCCATGCCCTTCGCGCACCAGCCTCCGGTAGCCTGGCACTCTGACCTCGCCACGGCAGACTACGTCGGCCTCGTCCGCCAGTTCCACCACGTGCTCTACAACGCCAACATCGGCTGCGACTTCGTATTTCCCGAAGATCCCGACTTCTCGCGGTACAAGGTCCTCATCGTCCCCGCGCTCTACGTCGCCGACGACGCGCTGCTCCAGAAAATCTCCGACTACGTCAAGCAGGGCGGCCACGTCCTCATGACCTTCAAGAGCGGATTCACCAACGAGAACAACGCCATCCGCTGGGTGCGCGCTCCCGGACCGTTGCGCGAAGCCGCCGGCTTCAGCTACCAGGAATTCTCCAATCTCGAAAAGCCGCTCGCACTCAAGGGCGACCCCTACAAGGCCGGCGATGAAAACCAAGTCATGTACTGGGCCGAGTTCCTCATGCCCAACCATGCCAAGACCCTCGCGACCTATGACCATCCTTTCTATGGACAGTGGCCCGCAATAACACAGAACCAGTACGGTTCCGGCACCCTTACCTATGAGGGAACATTCCTCTCCAACACGCTGCAGAAGGCCGTCGTCCTTGACGTACTCCGTCAAGCCGGCCTCACCGGACCTGCCCAGCAGTTACCGCCGGCCGTACGCGAGAAAGATGGCGTGAGCGCCTCCGGAAAGAACATTCACTATTACCTGAACTACTCCGGCAATCCGCAGACGTTTGCGTACTCACACGGCTCCGGCTCCGATTTGCTCACTGGCAAGACGGTAGCTTCGTCCGACCAGCTCACGATCGGACCCTGGGACCTCGCCATCATCGAGGAGCCTTAGGACAGACCTGCAGAAAAATTCAGGATGAATACTGTAGTTCCCGGGGTGTGTGAGAGCCGGGCAGAAGCCTATGGTGTAACTAGCCGAAAGGAGACACCGTGACCATCCGCCCGCCCCTCCCTCCCTTCACCCGCGAGACCGCGATTCAGAAAGTACGCCTGGCAGAAGATGGCTGGAATTCTCGTGATCCGGAAAAAGTGGCCCTCGCGTATGCGCTCGATTCCCGCTGGCGAAACCGCGCCGAATTCGTGAACGGAAGGCAGGACATCATCGCTTTCCTTACGCGCAAGTGGGCAAAGGAGCTCGATTACCGTTTGATCAAGGAGCTTTGGGCCTTTGACGGAAATCGCATCGCAGTGCGCTTCGCGTATGAATGGCACGATGACTCAGGCAATTGGTATCGGTCGTACGGAAACGAAAACTGGGAATTCAACGATGACGGACTGATGCGAACGAGGCACGCATGCATCAACGACCTGCCGATCAAGGAATCTGACCGCAAATATCATTGGCCGCTTGGACGCCGCCCGGACGGCCATCCCGGATTAAGCGACCTCGGACTCTGAATTCTCACCACGCCTTTACGTCAACTTGACAGCAGTAAGGACAAATCTATGACACTCGGGAAAGACAACGGAATAGTTCAGATACACAGCAATCACTCGGTCGATCAGACAGTAGAGAAGCTCAAGGCGATTCTGCAAGCCAAGGGAGTCACTCTCTTCGCCCTTGTCGACCACAGCGGAGAAGCGGAAAAGGTGGGAATGACGATGCCTCCCACGAAGCTGCTGATCTTCGGGAGCCCTAAGGCCGGCACTCCATTGATGTTGGCTGCTCCCAGCATCGCGATCGATCTGCCGCTCAAGATCCTGGTCGCAGAAGATAGCCACGGAAAGGTCTGGATTTCCTACAACAGTCCGGAATATCTCCAGGAGCGGCATAACCTGCCGAAGGATCTGCTGCAAAACATCACAGTCGTGGGTACATTGGCAGCAAAAGCGGGCGAATAGCTCACGCAAATCAACGGTCGATGGTATCAACTCAAAACGGAGAATCATCTGTGAGAAAGGTTGCCGAGCACATCGACGGATACACCTATGGAGCGGCCGAAGTTGCTGTCTCGCCCGTCTCGACGCAAGAACTCGAAAACTTAAAAGTCAGCGTGGGATTTACCGACGAAGACCAGCGATATTTAAAACTTGCCGGCGAGGTACTCGCGCACCAGACTCAGCAGATCGTTCACCATTGGCGCAGTGACATCATTGCCGGCATTCCGAACCTCGCCCGGCACTCCCGCACGCCCGAAGGAGACGCAATCCCCGACTACCTAGCAAAGAGCAATCTCCGCTTTGAGCAATGGATTCTGGATACATGCCTGCGATCGTACGATCAGGACTGGATCAACTATCAACAGGAAATTGCGTTGCGGCACACGAGCCTCAAAAAAAATAAGGTCGACGGCGTTCGGTCGACACCGTATGTTCCGCTGCGGGACATCATCGCCTTTACTGCAGTGATGAACGAGACCATCAAGCCCTATCTCGCGGCCAAAGGACATTCGGTCGAAGAGGTGGACAAGATGCATCGAGCCTGGTGTAAGTCCTTGCAATTGCAGGTAGCACTCTGGACCCGGCCGTATACCAACTCCGGGCTAGAGGAGTGGTAATGCGCCCGGACGCCAAGCTTCGCGTAGCTAAAGCTGGGTGAGGCCTGATCCCTGTTTCCTGCTCCCTGACCCCTCTTCCGTGTTCCGCCATGGACAATGCCGGCAACCCGACCCGCAGCAGTATCCTCGCTTTCGGTGATAGGCCTCGGTAAAAACCAGGTAGGGACCATCCATGTAATAGTCTTCGCCTTCCACCAGCGGCTGAGCGTTTTCAGGCAAGCGCGCCACCCTCAATCGTCGGCGGCAACGCAAACAGGCGGCTTGCAATCGGAGTCTCGTCAGGCACGGCAGTACTCGCCGGTGCAGCAGGCAATGGATATGTCACCGTCTTGCCCGGAATGCATGCAACGCGCTCACCCGGAATCACCACCGCAACCAGGTTCATCGGATCGGCAGCGGCAAACGTAATCGGCGCTCGCTGCCCCGCGTCTTTCAGACGCAGTTCACGCAACGACTCCAGCGCCTCCGGCAGCGCGAACTGCTCGCCGCCAAACCCCGACACAAACCGTCCGCCGCGCACTACGCCCCGCGCTTCCAGTCGCCGATACATCCAGAGCAGGTCCCTCCAGCGCGGCATCGCGGTCTCGCGCTCCATCAAATCGCGAAAGACTACGCCGTAGCGCCGCAGCAGCGCCATGCACGCCGACTCCACCTGCGCCTCGCGCCGCACCGCGGCCTCGCCCACCGTCTCCTGCACAGGATTCGACATACACAACATGCTCCAGCGCCCCGCCGCGTTGCGGGAATGTGCCGCGGGCTTCACCCGGGCCGGGCTTGCGAACATTTGCTTCCTGCGCGGATCGACCAGCATACGCAGGCAGTCGAATCCATCCGCCGTCACCAGGCCCGCTGCGACCAGTTCCCAAAGCGCATGGCTGACGTCATCTGCTGGCGCGCCCAGCACCCGGGCAATATCGCCCGGAAACATCGCGCCGCGCTCTCCCAGATGTGATCGCAGCTTGTTGGCAAGCTCGCTGAGCGAGACTGTGAGATTCGCCTCCGGAATTTGTCTCTGTGACAGGCACAAATCCATCCACAGTGCCTCCTCCCTCAGGAAAAACGTAATCGGAGCCATGCCCGTGGGGATAATCCTCTTCGGCCCCCCGCTCTCAACCGAGGCAAATGCGGGATGCGGCGAAATGCGTCCCCAGCCGACCACGCCCGTCAGCGTGAGGGTATCCAGCCAGCGCGGATCGTAATTTGCCACTCTCTGCGGAAAAATCGACCGCTCCCACTCAACCGCCGGAGCCTCAAAGCCCTCCAACCCGCGAATCGTTTCGAGCAATCCCGGCTCGCCCGTGAGCTGCCTCTGTGCGCCGAGATGCTGCCAATCGAGCACCCACCGCATGTAGTCTGCCGGACTTACGGGAGCCACCTGCTTGCGCAGCGAGTGCAGCGTGCGTTTGTGGATGCGTTGCAGCAATCGCCGCTCGCACCACTCCACATCTTCCTCCGCAATCGCACCCGCCGTCGGCGAAGTCTCGAAGCAACCCCGCAGAATCGTTCCCGACATCTCCAGACGCAGCATCTGCTTCCATATATCGCCAGCACGCACGCCCAGCCGGTCGCCGAGACAACGCGAAGTCACCGGCCCGAGCAGCGCCATCCATCCCCGAACGGCTGTGCGCAGAACATCTTCAGCAGTGGTGTGAACAGCGGCAATCGCCGCTACCTCGTGAGCGAAGCCAGCCTCCGGCCACAGCATGCGAAGATCTTCTACCCGTTCCACCGCGACGAAATAATTCCGATTACCCGCCCAGGCAAGCGTCCCACGCCCCTGGCGCTCCAGCCGCGCGTACCACTCTCCCCACTCAGCCGTGCGCGCATCGGCCGCAATCTCGTCCGGAACAATAATCAACGAACACAGCAGATCGTGAAACTCGTGCTCGTCCCGCGAATCCGGCCACACCTGCTCGCGAACCTCCGCAATCGCGTCGGGAGAGAGCCGTCCCGCCTCGCCCAGTTCCTTATCCGGAAGCTGACCGCGCATCGCCACCGCCCGCGCACGTCGCTCCTCCAGCGGCGCATCGTCAAGATAGGCATACGGATTCGCGTTCAGCAGCTCATGTGAAAACACCGACGGCGTGGTCGTATCCACCGCCAGGCAGCGGATGCGTCCATCGTGCATCGCCTCGAGAACTGCCTTCAATCCTTCGAGGTCCATTGCCTCGCCGAGCACATCTCGCATTACTTCGCGCACCAGAAGATGGTCCGGGATTTGAATATCGCCCTCAATGTTCTCTTGGCACGCCGCAACCTGTGGAAAAACGCTGGCCAGCAGATCGTCCGAGCGCATTCTCTGGATTTGCGGAGCCACCTTCTTGCCCTTTTGAAACCGTAACAGTTGCAAACTGCGGCTGGCATCCCAGCGCCATCGCGCCTTGAAGATCGGCGAGGCCAGCGAAGCCTGCTCCAGCAGTTCCGTCACTGTATGCGTGGTCAGGAAGTGAAATACATCACTGAGCGGAAAGCTGTGCTGCTCGGCCAGCGAGATATTTAGCCCGTTATCCGTGGCCGCCGCCTGCAATTCAAAATTGAATCCCCGGCAGAAGCGTTTGCGCAGCGCGAGACCCCAGGCCTTGTTGATCCGCCCGCCAAATGGCGCATGCAGAATCAACTGCATGCCGCCGCCCTCGTCAAAAAATCGTTCTGCAACAATGGTAGTTACAGATGGAACCGTCCCCAGCACAGCCCGCCCCGCAGCGACGTACCCAATCATCTGCTCCGCGGCGCAATCGTCGACCGCGCATGCCTCTTTCAACCAGGCCACCGTCTCCGCAACTTCCGGATCCGATTGACTGATATATCCCGGCGCAACTTCTTTCGTTCTGTGGTCAATCTCCTCACGCAGCTCCGACACGAACTCCGACAGCTCCATCGTCCGCTGCGGAGCCTCGCCCGTCCAGAACGGTACCGACGGCGGCTGCCCATGCGCATCTTCAACCAGCACTCGCCCGCTGTTGGACTCGACCCGCTGAATGCGCCAGCTAGTATTGCCCAGCAGAATGATGTCGCCCGGCGATGACTCGACGGCGAAATCCTCGTCGAGCGTCGCAATCTGAACCCCCTCCGGCTGCATGATCACCTGAAACAGCGGTGTATCCGGAATCGTTCCCCCATTTGTCACCGCCGCCAGCCTCGCTCCGCGTCTCGCCTGGATGCGCCCATGCACCCGGTCGCGCAGCAGATACGCGCCATGCCGTCCCCGGCTCGACTCGATACCCTCCGTCAGCAGGAACAGCGCCTCTTCAAACTCCTCCCAGCACAAGTCGCGATAGGGCTGCGCGCGCCGGAAAAGCTCGAACAGCCGCCGCTCCTCCCACGGCTCCGCCGCGCACGCCGCAACGATCTGCTGCATCAGCACATCCGCAGACTTTTTAGGAATCTCCAACCGGTCGAGCACCCCGCTCCGCATCGCTCGCACTAGCGCCGCCTGCTCCATCAGGTCGTCGCGTGTCGTCGCAAATAATCGTCCCTTTGGAATCGCCCCGCGCCAGTGTCCCGCACGCCCCACCCGCTGCATGGCCGTGGCAATGGCTCGCGGTGTATTGATCTGGCACACCAGGTCCACCGTCCCGATATCAATACCCAGCTCCAGCGACGCAGTCGCCACCAGGATGCGAATCTCGCCCGCTTTCAGCTTCCGCTCGGCCTCGTGCCGCAGCTTGCGCGAGAGACTCCCATGATGCGCCGAGACATTCTCCTCACCCAGCCGCTCAGCCAGCGCAAACGCCAGCCGCTCCACCATCTTTCGCGTGTTCACAAACACCAGCGTGGAGCGATGCTCCAGCGCTAGCTCCGCCAGCCGCGTATGGACACTCTCCCAAATTGATTGCGTGGCCACTGCGCCAAGTTCATCTGACGGCACCTCTACGCGTAAATCCATCGCACGCCGCTGGCCCGCCTGCACAATCTCTACCTCGCCTGCGCGCTCCCCGGCCAGAAACTCTGCGACTAATTCAATGGGATTTTGCGTCGCCGACAGACCAATCCTCTGCGGCGCATCATGCCCGCCTACAAAATCCGCCGCGTTCAGAGGATTCTCCCCGCACACCAGCGCGTCGAATCTCTCTAGCGTCAGCGCCAGATGCGAACCCCGCTTGTCATCGGCCACCGCGTGGATCTCATCCACGATCACCGTGCGCACCCGCCGCAGATTCTGCCGGCTCTTCTCTGACGTCAGCAGAATGTACAGCGACTCGGGAGTCGTCACTAGGATGTGCGGAGGCTGCTTCAGCATTGCCCTTCGCTCAGCGGGCAGCGTATCGCCAGTGCGAACCGCCGTCCTTATCGGCGCGCATAGATATCCCCGCTCCAGTGCGAGTTGCTGAATCTCGCGCAGCGGCGTCTCCAGATTCTTCTGCACGTCGTTTGAAAGCGCCTTCAGCGGCGAGACATACACGACCTCTGTCGCGCATTCCAGTCTGCCGTCAATTGCCTTTCTCAGCAGCCCATCGATCGCAATCAGAAACGCCGCGAGCGTCTTGCCCGAACCCGTAGGCGCGGAGATCAGCGTCGGCTTGCCCGCCAGAATATGCGGCCAACCCTGCTCCTGCGGCTCCGTTGGAGTTTGGAAGCGCCGCACAAACCACTCCCGCACCACCGGGTGCGCCCATTTGAGGCTCTCGGCAACAGCGTCGCGGAGAGGCAGCACAGGAGAAAGCATGCCTCATTCTAGTCCGATTTTCGTTTCCTCTTCGCCTGAACCTGTCCGCATTCTTAACAAAACCCTTACAACCCGCTTCCCCCATCTTTATGTCCGCCGCGCTCGAATAAGAGATGCCGGTTTCAAAGGCCGGCGGAGGAATCATGGGTTCATTTCGTACATGCCGGCCGCTGCTCGTCGACGCCACGCAGTGCAAGGAAGATCAAACCATCACCACCGATCTCGGCTTCCGCCACGTTAAGCCTGGTGACTGGGTCGTTCGCGGAGAAGACGGCGAGTGCTACATCGTCGACGACGCCTTTTTTCAGCGCACATTCACCCCGCTCCAAACCTGGCCCTGGGAAAACAACCAGGAGGCCCGCAACTACGGCTGCTGAAGCCATCCGCTATCCCCGCGCCGGAACGTAAGATGTGGAGATATGCCCACACCCGGCGCGCGACAATCTACACTATCCGCCTTCCGCGCCCCACTCACCATATTCTGGACCGGCCTCCTTATCCGCGTCCTCTACATCACCATCGCGCACACCTACCGCTTCAGCCCTTTTGAAGACCACTTCACCTTCGGCTACGAGATGGCTCGCGTCGCACGCGCCCTGGTCACCGGCTATGGCTATGCCGACCCCTTCAGCGGACACACCGGCCCCACCTCCTGGGTGCCCCCACTCTATCCGCTGCTCATCGCCGCCGTCTTCAAGCTCACCGGCGTCTACGCGCCGCTCTCCGCCTGGATTCTCCTCACCCTCAACAGCGTCTTCTCCGCAGCCACCGCGCTCGCCGTCTATGAAATCGCAGCGCGCTGTTACAACCGTAAAGTCGCCCTCTGGTCCGCGTGGATCTGGGCGCTCTATCCCGCGGCCATGCAATACGCCACACGCTGGGTGTGGGAAACATCGCTCACCACCTTCCTCTTCACCGCCGTGCTCGTCCTGGCCCTGCGCATGCGCGCTGTCGGCGAAGCCGCTCCCGAACCCAAACGGCAAACCACCAGCCAATGGCTGCTCTTCGCGCTGCTCTGGGCGCTCATCGCGCTCTCCAACTCCACGCTGCTCCTCTTTCTCCCTGTCTGCGGCATCTGGCTCATCGACTCGAACAAACTGGGTGCCCCACCTTCGCGGGGCAAAGCGGAGCTAAAGTGGGTTCCTAGATCCGTGTACCTCGTCCGCGCTATCCTCGCCGCCATCCTCTTCCTCGCCTGCATCGCACCCTGGATCTACCGTAACTGGATCGCCCTGCACGCCTTCATCCCCATGCGCTCGAACCTCGGCGCAGAGCTCTATGCCGGAAACGGCCCCGGCTCCTATGGATTTCGCTATGGAGCGCTCATCGGCCTGCCCGAGCAGGACGCGCAGCATCGCCTCTACGTCCGGCTCGGCGAGATCGCCTACGTCAAACAGCGCGGCGAGTTGGCCAAGGCCTGGATTCGCGCCCATCCCGAACGCTTCATCACCCTCTCGCTCAAACGCTTCTATTTCTTCTGGGCCAGCGTCCCGCATCCCTCGGACAAGCACTGGCTCCTCGACTTCGTGCGGCAGGTGAACTACTGTCTGCCCTCAATCACCGGCATCCTTGGCCTTGTTCTCTCGCTTAGACAACGAATCCCAGCCTCAGGCCTCTTCACCTGGGCATTTGTGCTTCTCCCGGTTACGTATTACTTCGTCACCGTGGAAGCCCGCTTCCGCCATCCACTCGAACCGCTGATCGTCATCTTCTCTGTATATCTCTTCCAATCGGCAACGTCACACCCTCGCGCAAAAACATTGTTGTCATCCTGAGTGGAGTTTGACGCGCTTCTTGCGTCAAACGCAGTCGAAGGACATGCTTTTTTCCAGCCTCGCCCGGCCTCGACTCCACCTCAGCTAAACTGACCTTTGCCTGCTTCTAAAACCATTCCGCCCGATCCCGCCTCGAAACATTTTCGCGCCCCCTGGCTCATTTTCTGGACGGCCTTCATCCTCCGCGTCCTCACCATCACCCTCGCCCACACCTACCGCATCCGCCCCTTTCAAGATCACTTCCAGTTCGGCTGGGAGATGGGCCGCATCGCGCGTTCTCTCATCGGCGGCTACGGCTACGCCGACCCCTTCGTTGGCCACACTGGACCCACCGCCTGGGTCCCGCCGCTTTACCCCCTGCTCATGGCCGCGGTCTTCAAGCTCTTCGGCGTCTATACGGCAATGTCCGCGTGGGTCCTGCTGACCATCAACAGCGTCTTCTCCGCCGCCATCGCCCCGGCCGTCTATGAAATCGCCGCCCGCTGCTACAACCGCACGGTGGCGATATGGTCGGCGTGGCTCTGGGCGCTGTATCCGGCTGCGATGCAGTACGCCGTGCACTGGGTGTGGGAGATGTCTCTCACCACTCTGCTCTTCACCTGGACACTCATGCTGGCGCTGCGCATGCGCGGCATCGGCGAACCCGCCCCCGAGCAAAATCCGGCCAACACTCGGCGGTGGCTGGGGTTCGGAGTTTTGTGGGGTCTCATCTCCCTTTCAAATGCGACCCTGCTCCTCTTTCTCCCCATTTGCGGTATCTGGATCTTCATCGCGCCCCCGAGCGAGCCGGGTGCCCCACCTTCGCGGAGCGAAGCGAAGCTAAGGTGGGTTTCCAGATCCTTGCATCTCGCCCGTGCCGCTGTCACCGGTCTTCTCTTCTTCGCGTTTCTCTTTCCCTGGATCTGGCGGAACTGGACCGTCTTCCACGCCTTCATCCCGATTCGCTCCAACCTGGGAGCGGAGATGTACGCGGGCAGCGGGCCCGGATCAAACGGCTTCGCCTTCATCGCGACCCTTCCTCTGGTCGAGCGCGATCCCGAGACCCTGGCCTATAAGTCTCTGGGCGAGATCGCCTATGTGAAGCAGCAGGGTGAGAAAGCGAAGGCCTACGTCGCCGCGCACCGGTGGCACTACGCCCGCATCTCTCTCAAGCGTTTTTACTTTTTCTGGGTCGGCGTACCGCACCCGGCCGAGAGCTCTCCGTGGGGCGAGTACTTCCGCGAGCTGAACTATTGTTTTCTGAGTATCACCGGCTGCCTCGGCCTCGCCTTGTCTCTAAAAAACCGCGTGCCCGCCGCGGGACTATTTGCCTGGGCCTTCCTGCTCTTGCCACTCACCTACTACTTCATCACCGTCCAGGCCCGCTTTCGACACCCGCTCGAACCACTCATCGCTATCCTTACGGTCTATCTCTTCCAATCGGCCCGCCCCAGCCGCCCTTCATCCGCTTCTGCGCGTCCCACGCCTTGACATATTTCCAGTGGATATACACCGAGTGATTCAGGTGGTACACCAGCCCTTCCAGTCCATCGAGAAATCCCAGCCGAAAGAAGTAATTCTTAACAAACGTCGCGACAGGATTCACCACCGCCAGCCACAGCATCGCCGCCGGCGACCTGGCCTTCCGCTTGTTCACCAGCGCATAAACATTCTCTGAGCTGTAGTCGTTCATGTGGCTCAGGTAAAGCTCAAAGCTGGGATAAGCGTAGTGAATCAGGTCGCGCCTCAGCTTCCCCTTCGGCCCGTCGAACTGCGGAGTCCCGTGCGGGCCCACGTTCGTCTCCATCTGCGCGCTGCCCCGGCGCCACAGCCGCAGTTTGTGGTCGGGATAGAACCCTCCATGCCGGATCCATCGCGTCATGAAAAGGTTTAGCCGCGGAACCCAGTAGGCTTCGTATTCCGGATTCTCGATCGTTTGCCGAATTTCCTCCGCCAGCTCCGGACTCACCAGCTCATCCGCGTCCAGCAGCAGAATCCAGTCGCTCGTACACTTGCCGATGGCAATCGCCTTCTGCTCGGGATGCCCACGAAAATCTCGATTGAACGAATGCTTCGCCCCGAACGACTTCGCGATCTCCGGCGTCCGGTCCACCGACCCCGAGTCGACGATGACGATCTCATCTGCCCACTTTACCGCTTCCAGCGTCCTGGGCAGATTCTTCTCCTCGTTCGTAGCGATCATCGCCACCGAGAGCGTTACTGGCATGCTTACTGTAGACCTCACTTCCTAACATCTACTTTGCCATGCCTCAAACGCAACCTGCCGAAACCTCAGTCCACTTCGACGAATGAAAGATCTGATGGGGGAGGGGTACCTCACCCGCGCGCAAACACTACTACTCCGTTGGCCGGAATCACCACGTTCGCCGATGTCCCGAAGCCATGCATGGGAGGTCCTGACGCCCACACGCCTCCTCCATTGCCCGCCACCTGGGGATTTACCCAGTTGTCGTAGACATCGCTGTTGAAGACTTCCGTCCAGAATCCGCCTGAAGGAAAGCCGATCTGGTAGCCCCACCAGGTTGAGTCCGAAAGCGTCCCCACGACGATCACGTCATACCCCGAGTCCAGCCAGCGATGGTAGGCGATCACCCGGTTCTGGTCGTGGACATGAAATGGATTCACGTTGTCGCCGCGGATCGCGGGCTGGTTCCACCGCAACCGGATCAGGTCCTGAGTGAAGCGCAGATGGTTGACCATGGCTTGGTCAGCCCCATCCACGCCGGCCCACCAGATCAGGTTGGGAGATGTGGGGTCCCAGTTCCACTGCTTGTCTTCAAGAAACTCCTGCCCCATGAAGATGTGAGGTATCCCCGGAGCAGTCATCAGCAGCCCCGTCGCAAACCGCGAACGGCTCCGCGCATACCAGGAGCGCGAGTTCGAACCGTCGGACAGAGCGGGAATACGGGGCTCTCGCCCGATTGCCACCAGGTCGTGGTTCTCCACGCAGGGAACCGCCATCCAGCCGTGGCCGAGACCCTGCGGATAGAGATTGCCGGCGATCGAATCGAAGTCGACGTTAGCCCACCCACCCTGCGAGGCCTGTGCGATCGCGTTGCGGACGGCGGTTCGCAGCCCGTCAGCTTGCGCCACATCAAAGCCAGTCCCGCCCCAGCTCGTCGGCGTCAGGATCTGTGATGTCGTCCGAAAATAATCGGGATTATCGCCCTCCCAGTATTCGGCGTTCAAGATCAGCCGAGGCTTGAGATAGTGAACCGTGTTCGTGAAATTGCAGCAAAAGCTCCAACCCGAATCCTGGTTCATCGCCAGAAGATCGCTGATCTCGTCGCAGCGAAATCCGTCGGCGTGGAACTCCTGAATGTAGTGGCTGGCGTTATTGATGAGGAACTGGCTCACCGCCTCATTCCACAGGGCAAACGACAGCCCTCCAGCGGTCGATTGATCGGTAAAGTACAAGCTCTGATTCGGATTGTAGGGATCGTCGGCGCGATCGGCGAAGTAGATACTGTCGTCGTCGCCTTCAAACCCGCCCGCGTGGTTGTACACCAGGTCGAAGGTCACGGCGATGCCGTAGAGGTGGCACAGATCCACCATCGCTTTCAGCTGCGCCGGTCCCGTGCTGATGTCGTTGAACGATAAGGGTGAACATCCTTTGTTCCCCAGCATCCGATTGATATTCCCGAGGTATCCATTGAGAGCGTTCGGATCAGTCACAACGAAGGGAAAATCCGGCGAGAAGAGGTCGGCGCCCTTATAGCCCATCGAGACATCGGACTCCATTTCGTCCACGGGTAGGGGTTGCAGCACGTTGATGCCGAGCGCCTGCAGATACTCGATCTTCCCGATGACATCAAGGAAGGTGGAGGCTTTCCCCGGCGCACTCGGTGCATATGTCCCGATATGCAGCTGGTAGATGATCATGTCCGAGAAGTTGGGTGTGACGAACTGTGCGTCGTGCCACGGATAGGCGTCACTGGAACGGATCAGGCAGCAGCAGATCGGGAACGGCTGGTCGGTCGCCATCTCTCGCGCATAGGGATCGCGCTTGTAGCCGCTTGAGCCACTGCCTACAACCCAGTAATGATAGGGGTCGCTATCCTTCGCGTCAGCAATGAATCCCGTCCAGTACCCGTTGCCATCCTTGGCCATGAGCAAATCGTCGGTCTGGCCGGATTGCCACGTTCCTCCGAAGGAACCGTTGACATAGACGGCACTCGCTCGCGGCGCCCACAAGCGGAAGGTGGCGCCGCCGCCGTCCACGAGATTTGCTCCCATCGGAGTCGTAGGAAGGATATTCGCCTGAGAAAGCATTATGACCTCCTGAATAACTGATATCTGAATCTGAATTGGGATGAAATCGAAAGCTGGAACAGCGACGCAGTGGGTTGAGAGTAGCCTACCTCAGATTTGCGCACTGTCTGATGAAATGTCGAAATTCTCAACCGAGTCCTCAGGCCGGTTGGCGTGAAATCATGGCAGAATAGCGCGATGGCAAGCATCCAGCCCCCACCCATCCCGGACTTTCTGTACGGTACCGCATGGAAGGAAGAACGCACCGCAACTCTGACCGAGCTTGCCATTGGCATGGGATTTCGGGGCATCGACACAGCCAATCAGCGACGGCATTACTTCGAGGCCGGAGTTGGCCAGGGGCTTGCCACTGCCTATCGCACAGGAGTGGCACGCCGCGGGGATCTCTTTCTGCAGACGAAATTCACGTATCAACGCGGTCAGGACCAACGGTTGCCTTACGATCCTGCGGCCCGCGTCTCCCTTCAGGTTGCTCAGTCGATGACCAGTTCGCTCGAACATCTGGGGACAGACTACGTCGACAGCTACATATTGCATGGACCCTCCTCCAGCTTCGAGTGGACAAATGCGGACGCGGAGGTCTGGGAGGCGATAAGAGACGAGCGCGATGCCGGCCGTACCCGTCTCATCGGCGTAAGTAATGTTTCACTCCGACATCTTGAACAGATGGCGCGCATCCACAACGAAGCTCCTGCATTCGTGCAAAACCGCTGCTTCGCCCGCCTTGGCTGGGATCGCGACGTGCGCATCTTCTGCCAAAAGCGAAAGATCGTCTATCAGGGATTCTCATTGCTGACTGCGAACCTGGAGGTGCTGCACCATCCAGTGATCGCCGGCATCGCCTCGCACTCTGACGTTACTCCGGCGCAGGTGGTATTCGCTTTCGCTCGCGCGGTCGGGATGTTGCCAATGACCGGGACCTCCAATGCCGATCACATGACCCAGGACCTGGCCAGTCGCGACTTGGTCCTCTCGCCGGACACGGTGAGGAAGATTGAGTTCCTGAGTGCCAACGGGCAAGACGCATGACTGGCGATTTGACGGTGATTGCTAGAATAATCCGACTCTCGATTTGTAACCTGGATGATTAACCGGGTGATTCGGCGATCCTCATCTTCCGCATCGGAGAACTGCATGCACCCTTTTCGCGTAGCAGCGTTTTCTATGGCCTTCGTTTTTTTTCAGTTCGCCCAGGCGCAGGCACCTCAACAAATCGTTCCGTCTTCTCCGACTGCGCCGGCTCAGTCGATGGATGACAAGACGCCTCAGGCGATTCCGTCGTCTAGGCATGCGCTCGAATCCCTCGATCTGGAAGCCTTCTTTGACGGAATCGTTCCTCTGCAGATGGAGCGCTCCGACATCGCGGGCGCGTCCGTGCTGGTTATGAAAGATGGACAGCTCCTGCTGCAGAAAGGTTACGGATACTCCGATGAAAAGAAAAAGACTGCAGTGGATCCGGTAACCACGATCTTTCGCCTGGCATCGATCTCTAAGCTCTTCACATGGGTCTCCGTGATGCAGCTTCAGGAACAGGGTAAGCTCGACCTCGATACCGATGTGAATCGCTATCTGGACTTCCAGATACGGCCCGCATTTGGCAAGCCGATTACCCTGCGCAACCTGATGACGCACACGGGCGGCTTCGAAGAGGAGAGCCGGGACATCATAATTACGAATCCGAAGCAGGTCGTTTCGCTGCGCGATTTTCTGATTGCCAATCAGCCCATGCGCTTGTTTCCTCCCGGTAAGATACCGGGATATTCGAACTATGGGGTGGGCCTCGCGAGCTATATCGTTCAGAGGGTAAGTCAGGAACCGTTTGAGCAATATGTAGAAGAGCATATCTTCGCGCCACTGGGCATGACACACTCGACGTTTTATCAGCCGCCACCGAAGGCGCTGGCGAGCTTGCCGTCGGAAGGGTACCGCGGCGATACGGAGAAACCGCCGGTGGGATTCGAGATTTTCAACCCTGTGGGCGCGGGTGGACTGTCGTCGACCGCTACCGACATGGGACGGTTTGGGCTCGCGCTGCTCAACGGCGGCGAGTTGGATGGAAGCCGCATCTTGAAGCCGGAGACATTGGCGGCGATGTGGACTCCGCAGTTTCGCGCCAGCGATCAGATGCCGGCGCAGTGCATGGGCTTTTACCAGACCTGGCGCAACAATCTGCGCTGGATCGGCCACGAAGGCGACCTAATTGCGTTTCACAGCCTCTTCTTCGTTGAGCCGAAAGAGAAGCTTGTGCTCTTCGTCTCCTACAACTCCGCCGGCGGTGGTAACAAGCCGCGACCCGAGATCATCGATATGTTTTCGGATCGCTACTATCCGAGCGACAGGAAGCAGGCCTTTATCAGCCTGCCTCGCAAGGAGGTCGCCGCCATCGAAGGAACCTATCAGTCAACACGACGTTCGGAGAGCACCCGACTGGCTTCCGGCAATCTCTTCGAACAGCGCAGTGCGACGGTCGATAAAGATGGCATCCTTCACATTGAGGACGTCAAGGATCTGCGCGGGCATCCGATCAAGTGGAAGCCGATCGGCAAGGACCTCTGGCAGGAGGTCGATGGGCAGCAGCGGCTGTTCGCTATCCGCGATGACCAGGGAAAAGTCGTCCGGCTCGCTATTGATTTCCCGGGAATACAGGCGGAGCGCGTGCCATGGTACGAGAATGGCAGACTGCTGCTGAGTGCCGTCGGAGGCAGTCTGGCTATACTGGCGGCGGTCGTACTGGCCTCTTTGGCGCGTACCGGTATGAGGATGTTTCTACGCAAACGCCCACGTCCCGCGCCACAACCCGGGACCCGCTGGCTGCCCTTCATATCCAAGCTGGCCGCGTGGATCTGGGTATCGCTTCTCTCGACGATCTTTATCTTCTTCGCAATGGCCGGCGACGACCTGAACCCGCCGACGCCAGCGTGGGATAAATATTCTTACCTCATCAACGGAGTCACGGCGCTGGCGCTGTTCATAAGCCTGTTTGCGATTGTTTCAGGAATTCGCATATGGCGCCGGACTGAACTAAGAAAGATCACGAAGGTAAAGTTCTCGCTCGTGGCCCTGGCATGCCTGATCCTGAGCTGGTTTGCAATCCAATGGCATGTGATTGGACCGGTGACGCGGCTCTGAGCTGGCAGTTAAAGAAACACGAAGACACAGATGGACTTTTTCAATCGGTCGGGTAGCCCGACGGGAGCGAGCATGACGGTTCAACGCAGAGAGTTGTTGAAG
Source organism: Acidobacteriota bacterium (assembly GCA_013289875.1). Classification (GTDB taxonomy): domain Bacteria; phylum Acidobacteriota; class Terriglobia; order Terriglobales; family Acidobacteriaceae; genus Silvibacterium. The sequence continues at coordinate 44,776 of JABCZC010000009.1, forward strand.
TTGGCGGGAAGCGGCCTGGGCCTGGCAGCGGTGCCGCTGGCGGCGGTGGCGGCGAACCATCCAGGGACGGGTGCGGATAGCCAGGGAAGCCTTGCGGGTTGGCTCAACGTTCGCAGCTTTGGAGCGGTGGGCGATGGCCAGACTCCGGATACAGCGGCCATCAACAAGGCCATTGACGCAGCAGCGGTGGCCGGCGGAGGAACAGTCTTTTTCCCGGCAGGCGTCTACGCGAGTTACTCGATCCACCTCAAGAGCAATGTCTGCCTCTACCTCGATCAGGGCGCAGCCATTCTGGCGGCCTCTACGCCGTTCGAAGGCATGACAACCGGCGGGTACGACGCCGCCGAGCCACAGGGGGCGTGGGAGCCGTATCAGGACTATGGGCACAACCACTGGCACAACAGCCTGATCTGGGGCGAATCGATCCATGATGTGTCGATCCTCGGGCCAGGGCTGATCTGGGGCAAAGGGTTGAGCCGCGGCCATGATGAGAAGGCGTTGCCCGACACCACCAAACCGGGGGTGGGCAACAAGGCTATCGCACTCAAGAATTGCTACAACGTGATCCTCCGCGATTTTTCGATTCTGCAGGGCGGGTGGTTCGGCATTCTGGCTACGGGCGTGGATAACCTGACCATCGACAACCTGAAGATCGATACGAACCGCGATGGTATGGACATTGACTGCTGCCGGAATGTCCGCGTGTCGAACTGCACGGTGAATTCGCCGTGGGACGACGCCATCTGCCCGAAGAGCTCGTTTGCCCTGGGCTATGCGCGGCCGACGGAAAATGTGACGATCACCAATTGCTACGTGACCGGCGACTACGAGCTTGGCTCGCTGCTGGATGGCACCTGGAAGCGCAGGCCGCCAGGCCCTAAGAATTGGGCGACTGGACGCATCAAGCTGGGAACCGAATCGAACGGCGGCTTCCGCAACATCACCATTTCAAACTGCGTCTTTGAGAACTGCCGCGGTTTCGCGCTCGAGACCGTGGATGGCGCATTGTGCGAAGACATCACGTTTACCGGCATCGCCATGCGCGGGGTCGGGTATGCGCCACTCTTCCTGCGCCTGGGAACACGGATGCGCGGGCCGCAGGGCACGCCGGTCGGCATACTGAAGCGCGTGATCCTGAGCAACATCGTTAGCTCGGGTGCCGGCATCATTCCATCGATTTTGAGCGGAGTGCCGGGACGCAATATCGAAGACATCAAGATCAGCGATGTGTATTTCGAGCAGGTCGGAGGTGGTTCGGCGGCGCTGGCCGCGATTGAGCCGCCTCTGAAGGAAAATGCCTATCCCGAGCCGAATATGTTCGGCGATCTGCCTGCAAGCGGAATCTTTATTCGCCATGTGCGCAACCTCGAGGTGAGTAACGTGGAGATTGCGACGGCGCAGGCCGATGCGCGACCGGCCTTCTGGCTGGCCGATGTAGATGGAGCGGACTTCTTCCGTGTGCGCGTACCGGGCGGGGCACCGGCCTTCGATCTGCGGCGGGTGAAAAACTTCCACAGCTTCGGCAGTCGCTCGATTGCGGACGTGTCGCTGGACAACGTGGAGACGAAAAAGATATAGCTGGACGAGACTCCCCGAACTACTTATCCCTTGCGACGACGAAGTCTGGAACCCACAGCAGGGCCCGCTTGAAATCGGAGTCGGGGAGATCGGCGAGGGCTGCGCGTGCGGCTTCGGCGTACTGGAAGGCCGTGTTCATCGCGTAGTCGACCGATCCGTGGCGAGTGAGGATGGCGAGAATCTCGGCGTGCGTAACGACCTCGAAATTCTGGTCGATGAGGACGGTTTGAATCGCGGCGCGCTCGGCATCGCTGCCGTTTTCAAGGGCGTGGATGACCGCGAGCGTCGCCTTGCCTTCGCGCAGATCGCTGGCTACAGGTTTGCCCAGCACTTCTTCCGTCGCAGTGAGGTCGAGCACGTCGTCGACGATCTGAAACGCCATTCCCAAAGAACGGCCATAGTCGCCCATCCGCTCCTCTGTGACGTCGGTGGCCAGCGCCAGGACGGAACCGAGCCGCATGGAGACTTCAAACAGGCAGGCCGTCTTGCGATAGATAAGCGAGTTGTACTCGTCCTCTGAGATCGACTGGCCGAGCTTCTCCATCTGCAGCAGTTCGCCTTCGACCATCTGCTGGGTGAGTCCGATGAGCAGGTCGAGAACCCGAAAATTGCGCTCGTCAAGAGCGACCTTGAAGGCCTGCATGTACAGCCAGTCGCCGGCGAGCACGCACTTGGCATTGCCCCAGGTGGTGTTGGCTGAGGGGCGGCCGCGGCGGGTGTCGGCGGCGTCGATAATGTCGTCGTGGACGAGCGTGGCGCTGTGCACCATCTCGACAACCGCGCCCAGGCGGATCATGCCATCGCCGCTGTACCCCTGGGACTTAGCGGAGAGCAGCAGGAGCGATGGGCGGATACGCTTGCCGCCGCCTTCGCGCAGGTAGCCGGAGATTTCAGTAATGGCCGCGACGGAGGAAACAGCGTCGGAGCAGAATTCGCGCTCGATGGCGCGCAGATCATCGCTGAGGAGATCGAAGACTTCTTTCGCCGTCGCTATGGCCAGTGTGCTCACTCGGGCTGGTTGGGTTCCGGGCCTTTCCTAGTTTGAACGATAATTCGTGAATTGCATGTCGATGCCGAAGTCGTGACCCCTCAAAAGAGCAATGACCTCTTGTAGAGTATCGCGATCCTTGCCGCTGATGCGCACCGTATCACCCTGAATCGACGCCTGAGCCTTTTTCTTCGAGTCTTTGACGAGCCGGACAATTTCTTTCGCCTTCTCCGAAGCGATGCCCTGCTGGAGGGTGATCTTCTGGCGGACGCTGGAGCCGGAGGCCGGTTCGACCTTGCCGTAGGTCAGGTTCTTGAGCGAGATGCCGCGCTTGACCAGCTTCTGTTGAAGGATTTCTGTTACGGCCTTCAGCTTGTATTCGTCGGCGGAGGCGAGCTGAATGGCGTCGTCGCCTTCGAGCCTGATCTCGGAGTGCGTGTTCTTCAGGTCGAAGCGATTGTGGACCTCTTTCGAAGCCTGGTCGATCGCGTTGCGGACCTCCTGGATGTCGACTTTGGAGACAATATCGAAGGAATTATCAGCTGCCATGGGTTGTTCCTCCTGCTTAGATTATCCGCTTCCCGCATTCGTCCCGGGGTCAACGAGCATTATCCGTTACCACTGTTGTACCGAAAAACCGGTGAAAGTTTTCAGTCGTACGGAAAGCGACCTCGTACGGCGCAATTGATTTCACCTCGGCGACCTTGGTGGCGACCTCGGCGACCCAGGCCGGTTCGTTACGTTTGCCGCGGTTAGGAACGGGGGCGAGAAAGGGCGCGTCTGTCTCGATCAGGACGAGATCGAGTGGGACCTGCGCGAGCACATCGCGGATGGGCTTCGCTTTGGGAAAAGTGATGTTACCGGCAAAGGAGATGAGGAAGCCGAGGTCCATCGCGCGGCGTGCGTGCGTCCACTCGCCGGTGAAGCAGTGCAGGATGCCACCGAGCGCAGTGGAAGACCACTCGGATTCGATCGTCGCGAGCGTGTCGTCCCAGGCGTTGGTTGAATTGTCCGAAGGCCGGCAGTGGATGATGATCGGCTTCCTGTGTGCCGCAGCGATCTCCATCTGCCGCGTGAAGACGGCTTTCTGCACCTCGCGGGGGGAGTGATCGTAGTAATAATCAAGACCGATTTCGCCACAGGCGACGACTTCGGGTTCGTCCAGAAGGCCGTCCAGCTTGGCATAGGCAGCGTGATCGGCGAGTCGCGCCTCGTGAGGATGGACTCCAGCGCTCGCGTAAATGGCCGGGATGCCAGGCCGATTTGCGTACTCCCGGGCAAGGTCGAGTGCCTGGTGCATGGTGTCCGGTCCATCTCCGATGCCGATGGAGAGAATGGTTCGAACGCCGGCGTCCCAGGCGCGGGCGAGCAATGCGTCACGGTCCTCGGAATAGCGCGGGCTATCGAGATGAGCGTGGGAATCGATCATTATCTGAAAGTGCTCACCATTACTTGAGCCGTGCGCCGATCTCGATCTCTTCAAGGAAGCCCGCGAGGACGGGTTTGCCCGCTTCGCCAAGGGATGCAGCAACGATCATCCCGTTCGATTCGAGGCCCCGCAGCTTGCGGGGCGCGAGGTTGGCGACGATGACCACCTTGCGGCCGATGAGCGTCTCGGGCGCGTAGGCCTCGGCGATTCCGGCCAAGATCTGACGTGTTTCGTAACCGAGATCGACTTCGAGACGCAGAAGTTTGTCGGCTTTGGGGACACGCTCCGCGACCTTAATCTGCGCAACGCGGAGTTCGACCTTGAGGAAGTCGTCGATGGTGATTTTTTCGGGGACCGGCGTAGTTGCCATGGGTGCGGCGGTGGCCGGACCGGACGCGGCGGGAGCGATGGAAGGAGGCGCGGATTCTTCTCCGGCTGCGGCGGCGAGACCGTCGGTCTCAGCAGGCGCGGGAACGGCGGTCTGGGTAGTTTCGATGGGCGCTGATGCGCTTAGAGGAATCTTGCTTTCAGTGACAGTGGCGTTGGCTTGTTCGATTTCCTGCATACGAGTAATTGCGTCCTTTTCTGCGCGTGGGAAGACGGGGCCGATTTCGCCAAGCTGTGTTCCGGGTTTCAGGCCGCCCCAGGTTAGATTCTTCAGGTCGGCCTTTTGGATGTCGCCGAGGCCGAGCTGAGTCCAGACTTTAGATGCCGCGTCGGGAATGACCGGATAGACAAGCGCGGTGATGATGCGGATGGCTTCGGCGGCTGTGTATAGAACAGTGGCGCGGAACGCGCGCTGCTGTTCGTCGGTGATGCTGTCGGGCTGCTTCCATGGAGCGCTCGCGGTGAGGTAGCCGTCGACCGCGGCAACCATCGTCCATGCGCTTTCCAGCGCGCGTGAGAAGTCCAGCGCGTCGATGGAACGGTTGAAGGCTGCGATTGCATTCGGAGCCTCGGTCGCGATCGAATCCGCCTGAAGGCCTGTTGCCTCCGGAACAACCCCATCGAAATACTTCCCGATCATGGTTAGCGTGCGGCTGACGAGATTTCCATAGCCATTGGCGAGGTCGGAGTTGTATCGCTGCACGAGCGCGTCGAAGGAGAAGCTGCCGTCCTGTCCGAAGACGACCTCGCGCAGCAGAAAGTAGCGAAGCGCATCGGCTCCAAGGACATCGAGGATGGTTTCCGCGCGGACGATGTTGCCGCGCGACTTCGACATCTTGCTCTCTTCAAACAGCAGCCAGCCGTGAGCGACGATACTTTTGGGCGGCGGTAGTCCTGCGGCCATCAGAAACGCAGGCCAGTAGACGCAGTGGAAGCGAGTGATCTCTTTGCCGACGATGTGCAGGTCGGCGGGCCAGTATTTCTCAAACTTTGCCTTGTCTGCCGGGTCGTCGCTGCCATAGCCGATGGCACTGATGTAGTTAATCAGTGCGTCCATCCAGACGTAGATGACGTGCTTCTCGTCGCCGGGAACGGGGATGCCCCACTTGAAGCTGGTGCGGCTTACGGACTGGTCCTTGAGGCCGGCTTTGACGAACGAGATGACTTCGTTGCGGCGCGTCTCGGGCCGGATGAATTCTGGGTGGGCCTCGTAGTATTCGAGCAGCGTGCGCTCGAAGGCCGATAGCTTGAAGAAATAATTTTCCTCGTTGACGGTCTCGGTGATGCGGCCGCAGTCGGGACAGGGCGCGCCCGGCGGAACGTCGACAAAAGCCTCGTCGGAGACGCAGTACTGGCCGGTGTAGGAGCCCTTGTAGATGTATCCGCGTTCCCTGAGCAGCGTGAAGAGCTTTTCTACTCCGCGCTTGTGGCGCGGCTCTGTGGTGCGAATGAAGTCGTCATAGGTGAGGCCCATGCGATCCCAAAGGGCCCGGAACTGCGCCGCTACCTGGTCGGTAAACTCCTGCGGGCTGCAGTTTGCCTTCTCGGCCGAGCGCTGAATCTTCTGTCCATGCTCGTCGGTTCCGGTGAGGAAGAAGGTGTCGACGCCCTGGGCGCGTTTGCGCCGCGCGATCACATCCGCAACAACCGTGGTGTAGGTGGTTCCGATGTGCGGGCGCGCGTTGACGTAATAAATGGGAGTGGTGAGATAGAACTTATTTGACATGCGAGGCAGTAGATGCGCGCTCTTGCGATTGAATTCTTCTTTCACAATCTTAACAGGATGTATGGGTTGGCCGAGCGGCGGTGGGTCAACGGATGGAGGGAAGAGTGTGTAGAATCAGCCAAGAAAATCAGAGAATTTTGAGAAGCGTGCAGGTGTTGCGAACGTGTATCTAAGAGAGCAGAAAAAGCTTGAAGAGCGGCTACGCGCGGTCCTGCGCAACTTGTATCAGATCGAGCCCGAGAACCTGGTGATTGAGCAGCCTCCCGAGATTAAATTCGGCGAGTATGCCCTGCCGGTAGCATTTGAGCTCGCGCGCAAGCTGCGAAGGGCTCCCCGCAAAATCGCCGAGGAACTGGTCTCAGCGCTAGGCTCGGTCGAGGGCTTTGCAGGCTTCGAGGTCGCCGGCGCGGGATATATCAACGCGCGCCTGGATCGCGGCGCGGCGATGCAGGAGATTGCCGCAAGCAGCGAGCTTGAGACGTCGAGCGAGCATCTGCATTCGCTGGTCGAGCACACCAGTATCAATCCCAACAAGGCCGCCCACGTGGGGCATCTGCGCAATGCGATTCTGGGCGACACGTTTGTGCGGCTACTGCGCGCGGCGGGACAGAAGGTGGATGTCCAGAATTACATCGACAACACCGGCGTGCAGGTGGCCGATATCGTTGTCGGCCTAATGCATCTGGAAGGCTTGTCGCTAAGCGGTGTGCAGGCGCTGATGGCGCGGCTCTCCGATGCCGGCGAACGGATCGATTTCTACTGCTGGGATCTGTATGCGCGCGCATCGCAGTGGTACGAGGCGGATCCCTCGCAAAAAGAGGCACGGAAAAAGATTCGGCTGGACACGCTGCACGCGATCGAGCAGGGTGGAAACGACGCCGCGCAGATCGGCGAGCTGATTTCGACGGCGGTACTCCGGCGGCATCTGGAGACGATGTTGCGGCTGGATATCGAGTATGACTTTCTGCCGCGTGAGAGTGAGATTCTGCGTCTGCACTTTTGGGAGAGCGCATTCGAGCAACTGAAGGCCAAGGGCGTGCTCTACTTCGAGACTGACGGCAAGAACAAGGGCTGCTGGGTGATGAAGCGCGGCACTGGCCGCACGGGCAACGCGCTTCGCGATGAAGCGGTTGATGACCTTGAAGAGCCAGCTGCTTCCGACGGTCCCGACGAAGACGCCAAAGTCATTGTTCGCTCAAACGGCACGGTGACCTACGTCGGCAAGGACATCGCCTATCATCTTTGGAAGTTCGGGTTGCTGGGGCGCGACTTCGGATACCGGAGATTCTTCGAATACCCCGACCGCGAGTGCTGGATATCGGCGGAGAGCAGCGAAGACGATCATCCGCACTTTGGCGAAGCCCAGGCCATCTACAACGTGATCGATTCGCGACAGGCCGATCCGCAGGCGAATGTGATCGAGGCACTGCGCGGTCTCGGATACTCCGAGCAGGCCGCACACTACACCCATTTCTCTTACGAGATGGTTGCATTGACGCCGCGCTGCGCGCTCGAGCTGGGCTACGAGGTTTCTGAAGAAGATCAGGGGCGGCCTTATATCGAGGTTTCGGGGCGCAAGGGCTTCGGAGTAAAAGCCGACGACCTCATCGACAAGCTGATCGCCGCCACGCAGCAGGAAGTAGACGAGCGGCATCCGGAACGGGACGCAGGGAAGCGGGAGCAGATCGCGAAAGAAATCGCCGTCGGCGCGCTGCGCTACTTCATGCTGAAGTACACGCGAAATTCGGTGATCGCCTTCGACTTCAAGGATGCGCTCAGCTTTGAAGGCGAGACCGGGCCGTACATACAATACGCGGTGGTGCGGACGCGCAGCATCTTTCGTAAGGGCGAGACGACTCCCGAACAAGCGCTCGCTGACGTGGCCGGCGTGGATGCAGCGCCCTATCTGGCTGGCGAGGACGCAGACAGTATCTGGCAGCTATGGCTGCGCGCGGCGAAAACCTCTCTGCTGCTCGAGCAATGCATCGCCACGGCTGAGCCTGCCTATCTCGCGAGGCATGCATTTCAGCTGGCGCAGGACTTCAGCAACTTCTACCGCAGGCACCACATTCTGACCGAGGGCGATCCGGCCAAGAAAAAGCTTCTCCTGGCAACGGCGGCGGTGGCGCAGCGAGAGCTAATCCGGTCGCTGAGTCGGCTGGGAATCAGTGCTCCCGAAGTGATGTAGAGCGTCTTTTGTGCCGGTGACAGTTACGTGCTACTGGATCGGCTGACCAGCGGCTGTCATTTGATTGATCTGTTGCTGATCGAACTGCTTCATCCCGTCGGGCAGCGGCGCGTAGTTGAGCGATCCAGCGGTAGGTTGGCCGTCGGTAATGATGTATTGAACAAAGTTCTTGAGCGCAGCCCGCTTGGCCTTGTCCGGCCCATCCTTCGGGATGATGAGAAATGTCAGCGTCGAGATCGGATAGGCATCGATTGCCACTGCCGGCGGATTGACGATCGGTTGCCGGGGGTCCTGGGAGAGCTGGGCGGTAAAGGCGTTGATGGCCGCGGTCGTACTCTGCGCGGTTGGGGCAATGTAATTGCCGGCTTGATTCTTGATCTTCGCGACGGGAAGGTGATTCTGCTCTGCGTAGGTCAGTTCCACGTAACCGATGGCGCCTGGAGACTGGCGAAGCTGGCCGGTAACACCTTCGCTGCCCTTGCCACCGAGTCCGAGCGGCCACTGCACGCTGTTGCCCTTGCCGACCTTCGATTGCCAGTCAGGGCTGACGGCAGAGAGATAGGTCGTGAAGGCATCGGTGGTTCCGCTGCCCTCGGCACGATGGACGACCACAATGGGCATTGAAGGAAGCGTCACGCCCGGGTTGTCCTTGGCGAGGCGCGGGTCATTCCACGTTTTGACGGTCCCGAGAAAGATTCCGGCGAGGGTTTCGGGGGAAAGCTGGAGCGGTTGCGTCACCTCAGTCATGTTGTAGGTAATGCAGACCGGACCGGCCGTCTCCGGTATCTGGATGACCGGGGTCATGCCCGATAGCTGTTGGTCGGAAAGAGGCGCGTCGGAGGCGCCGAAGTCCACTGTGCCGGCCTTCACTTGCTGTACTCCTCCACCGGAGCCGATGGACTGGTAATTGATTTGGACGCTGGGGTGGGCTTGGGAGAAATCATTGATCCAGCGGGTCATGACAGGATAGACAAAGCTGCTGCCGGCTCCAGAAAGCTGGACATTGCTGGAGGATTTGCAGCCGGTGAGGGCCAGTGCGGCGAGGACGAGCAGGGATGCGGCACGAATTCGGCTATGCATTCTTTCCTCCAGGGCAGGAGATCTTCAGGCGAATGCGATGAGCAGATGCGGGCCTGGGTTGGTTCTACAGGCTCAACGACTTGATCTCGCCACTCAATTTAGCATTCTGTAGCTTTGGATTCGACAGAGCAATCCCGGCTCGCAAAGATTCACCGGATTTTTGCTTACCCGCCGGCTCGTGCTGTCCTGGGATGGTGTTGAGTAAACCGATCTCTATGGCTAAGGCTACACTTTGAAGGGGAGCACGTCGCGACAGGTGTCGTAAATATGGCGGTGTGCATCCTGGGGGGATTCCATTAGCTGGACCGCACTCGATGATTTGCCGCCCAGATGCGTGCATGCGACGCCGACAAGGCGGATGCGATATCCCTGCCGCCGGACTTCGCAACTCAGCCAATAGTCGTAGCAAAAATACCCGATCGGCGTTCCGACCGGCCATCCGCCGGTCTTCTCGAGAATTTCGCGCCGGACGAACATGGCGAACCCATCCAGCACCGCAACATCGCACGCTCTTGTGAATCTCTTTCCGTGGCGTTCCGCGTCGAACATATTCGAGCGGAAGTCGGAGCGCCCGAGTTGAGTCAGGCGATATGGCGTCTGATAGAGACTCTCCGACCCATGCCGGAGAGCGCCGCCAAATCCGACCATCCCCACCTCCGGATCGTCGAACTCCTTGATCACCCGGGCAAACCATTCTTCGTCTCGCACTATGACATCGTCGTGAACATATCCGAGGATGGAAGATGAAGTGGATTCCAGTCCCTGCTGATAGGCCTGAAGAATGCTGAGATGACCCTGCGCGCTGTGGATCAGGTGAAGGTGCGCTCCCGAAGTCACGTCTTCGGTGGGAAACCAGGAGCGGACGCACTTCTCCCATCCGGACCACTTCAGCGTCGCGACGATGAGTGTCAGATCCATGAAGCCGCCTCGGGGAGCCGCCTCGGCGGACAGTTAGCCCGCGGCGAGTTCTTTTGCTCGCTGCGTGGCACGCATGACAGCTTTGATGAGGGTGACGCGCAGGCCACCTTCTTCGAGCTCCAGGATGCCGTCGATGGTGCATCCGGCAGGCGTGGTTACCGCGTCCTTGAGCAGCGCGGGATGGTAACCCGTTTCCAGCACCATGCGGGCTGCGCCGTAGGTGGTCTGGGCGGCGAGTAGCGTGGCGATGTCGCGGGGCAGTCCAACCTTGACTCCGGCCTCGGCGAGCGATTCGAGAATGATGTAGATGTAGGCTGGACCGCTGGCTGAGAGGCCGGTGACAGCGTCCATGTGCTTCTCGTCGACGATGACGGTGCGGCCAATGGTCTCGAAGATGCGGGTGGCGAAGGCCATTTGCGGCTCGGTGACGTAGCGGCCGCGGCAGAGCGCGGAGATGCCCGCACCCAGCATGGATGGTGTGTTGGGCATGGAGCGGATGACGGGAATTTCGATGCCTGCGGCCTGTTCGATGGCAGCTGTTTTTACGGAGGCGGCGAAGGAAATGAGTAGTTTGCCGGTGGTGAGCGCCGGGCTGATCTGCGCGATCAGATCGGGGATCTGGAAGGGTTTGACGCCGAGCAGGATAACATCGGCCTGCTCGACTACGGCGCGGTTGTCGGTCGAGACTTGGACACCCCACTGCGCGGAGAGCGCCGCGGCGCGGTCGGCGTGGGCGACGGTGGCGAGAAGTTGGTCAGGGTGCAGGATCTGTTGTTTGAGGAAGGCCTGGATGAGAATTCCGCCCATCTTGCCGGCTCCGAGCACGGCGACACGTAACTTTGAGAGATCCTGGTCGATTGCTGCGGTGTTCATGGTCTTTCCAGAGTACAGGAGCGGGTGTTTTGAGGCTGACTGTCCAGTACCTATAAAATGGGCAGCTATTTGGATTTCTGGGCGGCGATCCAAGTGTCGATACGCCCTTCGAGGATGTCCATGGGCAGAGCGCCAGAGTCGAGGACCTGGTCGTGGAAGGCGCGGATGTCGAATTTTGCGCCAAGGGTTTGCTGGGCGCGAGTACGGAGTTCGAGGATTTTCAGCTGGCCGATCTTGTAGCCGAGCGCCTGACCCGGCCAGGCGACGTACCGGTCGACCTCGGCCTGGATGTTGGTGTCGTCCATTGAGGAATGGTCGCGGAAGTAGGAGAGCATCTCGTCGCGCTTCCAGTGCATGGAGTGAACCCCGGTGTCGATGACCAGGCGGATGGCGCGCCAGGTGTCGGCTTCGAGGCGTCCGTAGTCGGACCATGGGTCCTGGTAGAAGCCGATCTCTTTGCCGAGGCGCTCGGAGTAGAGAGCCCAGCCTTCGGTGTAGGCAGTGTAGTAGGTGTAGCTGCGGAACTCGGGAAGACCCGTGAGCTCCTGCGCAATGGAGATCTGCAGGTGATGGCCGGGAATCCCTTCGTGATAGCTGATGGATTCTACGTTGGTGAGCGCGCGGTCCTTGAACTTGTAGAAGTTGACGTAAACGGTTCCGGGACGCTTGCCGTCCGCGGTGCCCTGCACGTAGTAGGCCTGGGTCTGGTCCTGCTGCATGTATTCGGGAACGGGCAGGACGACGAGGGGAGCCCTGGGTAACGTTCCGAAGAGCTCAGGTAGCTTCGGCCGCATCTGGTCGAGATAGTGGCTGTAAAGTCCGATGAGCTGATCGGTCGACTGCGCGTGCAGTTTGGGATTGGACGGAATGGAAGCGCGCAGGGACGCGAGATCTTTAAAGCCGAGCTTCTGCGCGATGACCAGCATCTCGGCTTCGTCGCGCTTCACCTCGTCGAGCCCGAGCTGGTGGATGGCGGCCGGCGCGAGGCTGGTGGTGGTGCTCTGGCGTACGAGGAAGGCGTAGTACTTGTCTCCGTCGGGGAGGGACCAAAGGCCGGGATCGGCCCGGCCTGCAGGGATGTACGACGCCGTGAGAAAGCGTCCGAATTGCGCGTAGGCGGGCAGGACCTGCTTCTGGATCGCTTCGAGAACGGCGGCCTTGATGCGGGTCTGGTCTTCGGCAGAGATGCTTGCCGGGAATTTTTGCAAGGGACGCGCGAAGGGCGAGTCCTCAGGCTTCTGCTGTGCGATGGCATTGACCTGAACGAGGACCTTTTCGAGAAGATATTTCGGCGGGACGCGGTTATCTTCGACGCCGGTCATCATGTTGGTGCTGATCTGCTGAAAGACGGTGGGGATTTTCGAGAGACGCGAGGTGTAGTCGTCGTAATCTTTGACGGTTTCGAAGGTGAGGAGCGGAACCAGCTGGGGCAGCTCGATGTGCGGGCCCCACATCTGCGTGACGGGCATCTCCCACGGCTTGAATTCGGCTTCCTCCTGCTGCTCGACGAGCTTGCGCACCATCAAATCGTGGCTGAGGATCTCCTGATCGGTCAGGCCGGTGGTATCGATGGCGGCGAGTCGAACGATGTAGTCGCGGCCGCGAGCAAGCTGGTCGTTGTAGGCGGCGACAGAGTAGTCGGAGAGCTGGTCGTTGTAGCGCTTGTCGCCGATGGAGGATGCAAACTCCGGGGAGTGGCGGAGTTGCTCCTCCCACATCTCGGCGAAGAGCGCATTGAGCGCGGCGCGGCGGTCTTCGAGGGTGAGGGGGATAGCTGGTGACGTTGGGCCGGGCAATCTCTGGGTTCCGGCTGATTTGCTGACGGATTTGGGAAAGGTTTGAGCGAGGAGCGGCAGCGAAAGGAAGGCGGCGAGGCCGAACGCAAAGAGTTTCTTCATGAGGAGCTACGGCGATGGCCGCTTAGCGCAGTGTAGATGATGCCGGAGGGAGTGGGTAGCTGGAGGCGCCCGGAGCACTCGCGCTGGTGGAATTGGAGCTGCCGGTTTCGAGCAGTCGATAGAGGGTGGAGCGGCTGATGCCGAGCATACGTGCTGCGCGAAGCTTGTTGCCGGCCACGCGGGCGAGCACAACATTGATGTGGCGCAGGATGGCGCGATCGAGGTTGGGGTCATCCTCGGCGGGCACGGAGACGAATGTCTGGGACAAAGGTGTTGGGGAAAGCACCGGGACATCGATGGGCCGAATCCACTGGCCTTCGCACTCGAGGGCCGCGCTGTGGATGACGCTCTGGAGTTCGCGCACGTTGCCCGGCCACAGATGCGAACTAAGGCGAGGCAGGGTGAGCGGGGCAAGTCCGCGGACCGGCTTGCCGTGCGTGGCGGAGAAGCGTTGCGCGAAGTAATCGGCCAGCAGGGCGACATCGTCGCGCCGATCGCGCAGGGGCGGGATGGCAAAGCGAATGGCGGTGAGGCGGTGGCACAGATCGGCCCGGAAAGCGGGGGAAGCGGAGAGCTTACGCAACGGATGGTTGGAGCTGAAGAAGAGTTGCCGGGGAATGGAGTCCACAGTATGGCGCGCGTGCTGATGATCGAGCCACTGCAGAAGGGCGAGCAGACGTGCCTGCTGTTCGAGTGAGAGCTCTTCGACGTGGGTCAAGAAAAGGGTGCCCCCGCGGGCGTCTCTCATTACTGGCATGAGCGGGACGAGCGAGGGGCCGTGTTGGAAGAACTGTACTGCGGGACACGGAACGAGGGGCGCCGCGGACACCGGGCCGAGATCATGGAGCGTCTGCGCGGCGAGTGCTTTGCCCGCGCCGCTCTCGCCTTCCACCGTAGCAATGCGCAAATGGCGCGAGGTGGTGCGCATCTGTGAGAAGAGCCTCTGCATGACCGGGCTGCGCCCGACCATAGCTCCGAGGGTCCACTCGGGATGATCGGCAATTACATGCGGCGTAGACGCAGCGGGGGCCGACACTTCTTCTATGCGTTGCGGTGAATACAAGGCCCTGTTCCTCTGGGATATGGTCCCCTGCGAATACAGGGCTTATCGGCAGAGGCGCGGGAAAATTTAGGGAGTCAGGATCTGTTCGCCCCTGCCATGCCCGCTCTTGGTGGAGTGCCCTGCCTGCCCGGGATGACGGATGCGGGAGGATGGCTCGTCGGAGAAAATCTTTCCGTCGCGAATATGGACGATGCGGTGGGCGAACTCGGCGATATCCGGTTCGTGGGTCACGAGCACGATCGTGTTGCCTTTGGAATGCAGATCGTCGAACAGGGCCATGATTTCATCGCCCGTCTTCGAATCGAGGTTGCCAGTGGGCTCGTCGGCCAGGATGATGGATGGCCGGTTGATGAGCGCGCGGGCGATGGCCACGCGCTGGCGTTGTCCGCCGGAGAGCTCGTTCGGCTTGTGGTGCATGCGTCCGTCAAGATTGACCGCTCTCAGAGCCGTTTGAGCGCGCTCCAGACGCTGCGCGGCAGGCGTGCCGTTGTAGATCAGGGGCAGTTCAACGTTATGCAGAGCGGTGGCGCGGGCCAGAAGGTTGAAGGTCTGGAAGACGAAACCGATTTCTTTATTGCGGATCCGGGCGAGCTCGTCGTCGTTCAGCTCGCTGACCAGATGTCCATTGAGCCAGTACTTGCCCTGACTGGGAGAGTCGAGGCAGCCGATGAGGTTCATGAGCGTCGATTTGCCGGAGCCTGAAGGGCCCATGATCGCGACGTATTCATTGTGCCGGATGCTGAGCGAGATGCCTTGAAGAGCATGCACCTGCTGCTCCGAGCCCATGTCGTAGGTCTTCCAGATATCCTCGACAACGATCACGTCACCCTCGGGCACAGCCGAGCGGGTCTTCTCTTCCGCGTAAGGGGCCGTAATGGGATTCGTATCGGTGGTGGTCTCGGTCGTCATCCGGTGCTCCTGTTCAGCCCGTGGGATTAAGCAACTTCAGGGTTTTTCGTGCCATACGCTAAGAATACAGGGTGGCGGTTTCCCAGGGGGAAAAGCCGCCTGATTTTGTCAACCGCATCCAGTGACCATGATTTTGCTGTAGGCGCTGTAATTTCGCATTGGCGCACATCTCTGTACGCTTTGGACGCGCACGCGGTTCCAACGGTAATCCGCGCACCCGAGAACTACGATCCCGAGGACTCGCTATCCTTGGGAGGCGCGACAGGCGTAGTGTCACGCTTCACCAGGGCGTTATTTTTGAGGTCGCGCAATACATGGAAGGTTCCGGTGACAATTTCGTCGCCGGGCTTCACGCCGCTGGTGACTTCGATGTCGGTCGTGCCGGTGATGCCGGTAGTGACGGGGACGAAGTGGGCGCGCAATTTGCCCTTTTCATCTGCCAGAACGAAGACGCCCTGAACCTGCTTCTGCGTGGGATCGGGGGCCGCGTCTGGCTTTGCTCCCGGCACATCAGGAGCGCGCATGGCAAGCGCCTGAATGGGAATGGCGATTACGTCGTTTTTCCTGGCGGTCTCGATTTTCGCGGTGGTTGAAAGGCCCGGACGAAGTTCGTCAGAGGGATTGTCCAGAGTGATGACAACCTTGAAATCCTTGGCTTCTTCCTGACCGCTGGTGGACTGGCTGGTGGCCACGCCTGTCGACCGCAGCAGAGCCTGGTCTCCGACCTCGGTGACGTGCCCTTTGAAGACCTTTCCCGGGAGTGCATCTACGGTGACGTCGGCAGTCTGGCCTAGGGCTACGTTGACGATGTCAGTTTCGTCGACCTTGACCTCGGCGGTGATGACCGACATATCGGCCAGCGTCATCAGGGTCGAGCCCTGGGCGTTCTGAATGCCTTCAACGACGGTTTCGCCTTCGCGGACAGGCAAGTTGGTTACGATGCCATCAAACGGGGCGACGGCCACAGTTTTGCCGAGGAGATCGATGTTGGCGCGCAGCGTGGCCTGCTGGGTATTCAGATGGCCGCGTCCGGATTGCGTCTGGGCCTTGGCCTGGGCGAGCGCGGCGTTGGATTGCGAGACGGTAGCGACAGCCAGATCGTAGGCCGCCTTCTTCGCGTCATAATCCTGCTTGGACATGACCTGGGCATCGAAGAGTCCCTTGGCGCGATCGTAGTCGAGCTTTTTCTGCTCCAGATCGGCTTTGGCGTGCTCGACGTTGGCCTCCTGGGTTTTTTCGGCGGCAATGTCAGCGGCGATATCCGTCTCAGCGGCGGCAATCGAGGCCTTCTGGCCTTCGACATTTGCGCCCTGCTGAACGTTTTCAATGCTGGCGACTTCCTCGCCTTTCGTGACCTTGTCGCCTTCCTTTACATAGAGATGCGTGAGGCGGCCAAAGGCAGTGGCTCCGAGGTTGACGTAAGTCTTGGGCTTGATCTGCCCCGTGCCGCTGACCGTCGAGACGAGGTCTTTGCGAACAGCCTTCCCGGTGATCACTTTGGTGTATCCGGATTGGGCGCGGACCACGGTGAATCCAACAATGGCTGCCACGGCGAGAACAATGACAACAACCACAATAATTTTCTTCAAGCTCGTTTCCCTATAGGCGGATTTGCCAGCATCGCCTTTGGGGGGGAACTACGCAAAATCGGGACCAACGGTTCCCGACCTGGTAGTGGAGCGCCAGCGACGCCGATGAAGTTCACACGGCGAATTCAACCCTAATGATATCAGGCTGACAGTGAAATTCAGTCGATCGGCGGTTTTGTTTCGGACGTCACAGAGAAAGACGCGATGGTCCGGATGGTTCAAGAATGCAACAGAACGCTTGTATCTGACGTTACGAGTCCGTAAAATCAGAGAGCTGTATAGGAGCAGTAAGCGGCGTATGTCAAAGGGACGTTTTTCCTTCATTCTTGCGGTTGGGTTCGGTGCGCTCGCGGCAATTCCTTGTGTACAGGGTCAGCAGCCTGCCCAGACCAATGCGCAGGCTACGCCGGACTCGCAGAATCAAGATCCTTTGAACCGGCAGCTTTCCGACAAGGAGCGCTTCAAGCAGCAAAAGGAACTCAAGAAGGAGCTGCACGGAACTTACAAGAAATGGGTGGACGAAGATGTCCACTGGATTATTACTGACCAGGAACTGAAGGCTTTCAAGAGCCTGAGCAACGACGAGGAACGAGACGCTTTCATCGAGCAGTTCTGGCAGCGGCGTAATCCGAGTCCGGATTCTCCGGAGAACGAGTTCCGCGAAGAGCACTATCGGCGCATCGCTTATGCGAACGAACATTTCGCTGCCGGCAAGCCGGGCTGGAAGACGGACCGCGGCCACATGTACATCGCTTTTGGCAAGCCGGACAGCATCGACTCCCACCCCAGCGGCGGGATGTACGATCGGCCGATGTCTGAAGGCGGCGGCCAGACTTCGACCTTTCCTTTTGAGGTATGGCATTACCGCTATCTGGAAGGCGTTGGCGACAACATCGACATTGAATTTGTCGATACCTGCATGTGCGGCGACTACCACATGACAATCGACCGCTCGGAGAAGGACGCACTGCTGCATGTTCCGGGGGCAGGCGCGACGCTCTACGAGCAGATGGGAATGGCCAAACAGTCGGAACGCTTCCAGGGGGGATTGGAGAACCTCGGGAAAGGCCCGGATAGTGCAATGACTCAGGGCAAGGAGTTCGATCGTCTGGAGCAGTTTGCGAAGCTGCAAGCTCCGCCGCCGGTCAAGTTCAAGGATCTTGAATCGTTCCTGTCCAACCACAAACTATTGACGGGTCCAATTTTCCCATTCGATGTGCGGACGGATTTCGTGAAGGTGACTGACGACACGGTACTGGTGCCGGTCACGCTGCAGATAAAGAATCGCGATATCACTTTCAACACGAAGGATGGCGTTGCGAAGGGCCAGGTGAACATCCTGGGCCGGGTTTCGACGATCACCGACCATATCGTGCAGACCTTTGAAGAGACGGTGGAAGTTGAACAGCCTGCGGAGTTGCTGCCGCAGACCCTTGACCGCTCCGAGCTTTACTGGAAGGCCCTGCCATTGCGGCCGGGACGTTACCGCATCGACGTGGCGATCAAGGATGTAAACAATGTCGACCACGTTGGCATATGGGCGCAGGGAATCACAGTACCGAAGTACGACGATGATCGTCTGTCGGCCTCGTCGCTGATATTGTCGGACAAGATGTATCGAGTGCCCTCGAAGGAGATCGGCACGGGCAACTTCATCATCGGCAACACCTACATCCGTCCCCGGGTAACGGCCAACGCGGCGACGCCGGTCAGCTTCCATCGCGACCAGAAGTTGAGCTTCTGGATGCAGGTGTACAACCTGGGCATCGACGAAAAGAGCAAGCAGAATTCAGCGAAGATCACGTATCAGATCATCGATACTGCGACGAATAAGCCGCTTCTTGATACAGAAGAAGATTCGAAGACTTTGAGCGCAAATTCCGACCAGGTGACGGTGGAGAAAAGCGTCCCCCTTGCCAGCCTTCAGCCTGGGAAGTACCTTGTGAAGATAATGGTGAACGACAGCGTCTCGAAGCAGGAGATTGCTCAGACCGCCCCCTTCACCGTAGAGTAGGCGAAAATACTGGACAAGCTGCCGGAGAGCAGCAACTCCAAACGTTGACCGTCATTTGGAGCAAAGGGCCAGGGAGCAATAAACGACTGACTAAGTGAACCGAAGGTTTTCCATTTCCGCCCCTGTTCTTGCGCTGCTTCTCGCGGCCCTGTCACTGCCCGCCTACGCCGGTACAGATGGATCGGTGAGCGGTGTGGTGCGAGATGGCAAAGGCACCCCGCAAATCGGAACCCTGGTTCAGCTGCTGCGTCCCGATCTTTCCGTCATCGCACAAACATTTACGGACGATCATGGACGGTACGAACTGGCCAGCGTGCTACCCGGTGTGTATGGAGTCAAGGCCACAGGGTCGCTTTTTCTGCCTACGCTTCGCGAGAACCTGCACATTACGGCCAGTTCCAAAGTCGTCGTCAACCTGACGCTGAGCACCCTGTACGAGGCGTTCCGCTGGCTGCCGGCGCAGCCGCGCCAGGCGGATGAGCCTCAGGATGACTGGACCTGGACGCTTCGCTTGTCAGCCAACCGGCCGTTGCTCCGCCTGCTTGAAGATGGTCCCCTGGTGGTAGTGACGGAAGCAGAAGGTCAAAACCCAGCTCTCAAGGCAAGAGTGACGATCCGCGGCGGGGAGAGCGGTTTTGGGGACGGTGGCGTCCATCACGGCTTCGAGATGCGGCGGTCGAATGATGACTCGCACCAGCTCATTTTGCGGGCTGATTTGAGCCAGTCGGAAGATCCGGCGCTCAATACGGTAGTGGGATATGAACAGCAGCTGGGCCCGGGCAGAATTCTTCGCACAGTCGGCGCGTTCTTAGATCGCCCGGAAATTGCCGGTGGTCCCGACTCACAGGGCTTGCAGGCAATGGTGCTGCGCACGGCTGAAACGATGACCTTGAACGAAGCTGTCGAGGCTGAGGTCGGGAACGAGATTGAAGCTGTCCATCTCGGGACGACAGCGTTCGCGAATCACCCCTTCGCCGCCCTTCGAGTACGTGCCGGCGACGCGACAATTTCATATAGAGTCGCCACCGCGCCCGGCGTACAACAGGCGGATGCGATCGATCGTGCAAGCACGCTTCCACCGGCGATGTCCGAACGCGCAGGGCAGCTTTTGCTGGAGCACGGGTTGCACCAGGAGATTGGTTTTTCGCGCGCCAGCGGGAGTCTGCGCGTTCGCGTCACTGCCTTCCACGACAATCTCGAGAACCCGGTGGTCAACGGGGGAGGGGAGATTTCCGCGGCGGACTGGAAGAGCGGCGACGTGCTTTACGATTCATCCACCGGCGCCTTGAAGGTTGCTGGCGAGAATTATTCCGGCGATGGCCTGTTTGCGGAACTCAAGGAGATGCTGCCGGACGATGCCTGGATCTCTGTTGGTATGGCCGCCGGAGACGCCCTGACAATGGAAGCACAACCCATTCGGATGAGCCTTGAAAATGGACTGCTCAGCCTGCAGCCGCGACGGGCGGAGATGATTTCTGTCGTGTACGGCGGCAAGGTGCGTCATCCAGGCACTCAGTGGCAGGTATCGTATCGCTGGCAGCCGCCCAGCACACTCACGGCCGTCGATCCGTTCGATACCAATCTGCACGACCCCTATCTCAGCTTTTACGTGCGTCAACCGATCCATTGCCGGGGCATCCTGCCGAATGGCATGGAAGCGCTGATCGATGTAAGGAACCTGCTCGCCCAGGGCTATCGGCCATTTTTAACCAGTGATGGCAGCGTCCTGTATTTTGCTCAGGCCACGCGCGCCGTCGAAGGCGGTCTTTCTTTCTCCTTCTGAAGTGAATCGAAGCCCGGACGATTGTGATATATTTCTTAAAGCGCACGATGGTTCACGCGTGCGCTCCCGCCAAAGACATAGTGCCGATCCCATTGCTTGGCATACTTGTGGACGCGTAGCTCAACTGGCAGAGCATTCGGCTCTTAACCGACAGGTTGAAGGTTCGATTCCTTCCGCGTCCACCATGACTCAAAAAGGGCTTATCTCTGCCTGATGTCGAGCCAGCGGCAGTCGATCTTGGTCGCTGGGCAACCTTCCACGAGCAAATCGCGGTATCCGGGCGACCATCGTATGGCACGACCTTGCCGTCGTATGGCCGTCTTCTCCTGCCAAATCATATCGCTCGGACGGAAAGAGCTTTGCACGGCGCAGTTTTCACTGAGGAAGATCTTCTCGCCGTTGACTTAGCGATTTGGTGAAGGCTCGGCGAGCCGCTTTTCAGCGGCGGCAGCTTCGATCTCGCTATTGATTTCGGCGCCTAGAAGCAACATGAAGCCCGTTATGTAGAACCAGGTGAGCAGAATAATGACTGCACCTAATGAGCCATAGGTCATCGAGTAGGTGTCGAAGAAGTGGAGATACACCCGAAGACCCAGGGACGCGAGAAGCCAACCCGAAATGCCGATCGCACCGCCCGGGGTGAGCCAATGCCAGCAGCGTGTTTTGACATCAGGTGCCCAATAATAGATAACCGCGAACGATAGAGCCAGGAACGCACCGGCGAGAGACCAACCCAGAAGTTTCGAGCCAAAGGCGACAATGGCCGCCAAGACAGGGTGGGAAAAGAGGCGAACTGCGAGAGCAGCGAAGAAGTCGCCTCCGAGCAAGCATGCAAGGATGGTAGTGACAATTATGGTAAGAATGATGGTAAGGCCGATCGCATAAATGCGGGCTCTGAAATATGACCGAGTGTCCTCGACCTTATAGACAATGTTAAGTGTGTCCTGAATGGCGGATATACCGACGGAGGCCGACCAAATGGCCGCAATAAGCCCAAAAGTCAACTTGCCCGATGTGGCTGAGGCGGTGGTTTCGTTGAAGGTGGCGAGCACGGCGCCCAGCGCAGAGGTGGGAATAACAAGCGCGAGGTAGTGAAGAAGCCGATCGTAGATTCCGCTCGCGGAATGGGCAACCAGGCCGAGAATGGCGCTGGCGCTAAAGAGGGTCGGGAAAAGCGCGAAAAGGAAATAAAAGCCAAGTTCGGCGGCGTGGCCAAAAAGCTTGTCTGCCAGAAGAGATTTCCAGGTCCGTTGAACGACGAGGCGGACGGGAATGCCTTGTAGGTTCCAGAGGGATCTCAGGGGAAAACGGGAAACGATGTCCCAGATGCGCTCTTGGCGCGAATTGTCGGAGGCATTCCGCGTATTATGATCTGCGCCGAGGATGACCAGTGCCTTGGCTTGCAGTATTTGATTGCAACACCTCTGCGATGGATGCGGACTTCCCTCCCATAGTTGGCCCGAATAGCTGGCGCTGCGAGACGAGTGGTTATACGAAAAGATCTTTCTGCCGGAATGCGCGGGATTCGCGAGGCAGATTCCTGCATCAGTCTGGTTGATCGCCGAGAGATTGCGTGCCCTTTCGCATGACTGAGCGGGCGGTCAAAATGGCGTGTCCTTCTCGAAATTCATCGCGAAAAGCAACTGCCTTCTACATTGAAGCTTCTATGTACGGGACAGGGGCGCTTGGTTTTCGCGATTTCCCGGGCTTGCCGGCGGCGAAGGAGAATCGCAATGACAGCCGCCGGACCCTGCAAATTCTCATCAAATCCGTAACCGGAAGGAACAAATGTCCACGGAAACCAAGGCAACCAAGACAACAAGCAAGGAAATTGAAGAGACTCTGCGTTCCGTTATCCAGAGTCTCATCGACGGGCAGGAAGGTTTTCAAAAGATCGCCGAACATCTCAAAGACCAAACCGTGAAGCGCTATTTCGAAGCAGAATCTCTAAGGCGTGCACAATTTCGCGGCGAGCTTGAGAACCTTCTCCATCAGGAAGGCGTTCACGACGTGAAGGAAAAGGGGACGATGGGCGGCAAAATCCATCGTGCCTGGGGAGATCTCAAAGCTCATATGGGTGGCGGCGATCATACCCTTCTTGAAACGGCGGAAGCTGGAGAGGATTCAGCGAAGAAGGCGTATAAAGACGCTCTCGAAAAGGAGCTGCCGTTGCCGGTACACCAGCTCTTGTCCTCGCAGTATGCCCATATTCAGGACTCCCACGACTATGTGAAGGCTAAACGCGACGGTCGCGACTAGCCTGCTAGCGGAATCCATTCTCCGGCCAAACAGTTCAGCCTGAGCGAATAAGCGGCGTGTATCTGCTGTCTTACCCGTTCATACGGATTTCGACGCGGCAGTACCAACGATAACAACGGGGCGAGGTAATGAACCATGGCTGGGAAAAAAGCAAGAAACAAGGTCGTCGGAAAGATTGGGAAAGACGTTCGGAAGGCGCTACACAGAGGAGTGGCTGGTACAGTGATCCAGGATACAGTTGACCAGGCTATGCAGAAGGTGGCCGACCAGGCTGACCGGCCAGTCAAGAAGGCGACGAAGGTAAAGGTGATCCAGGATAAGTTTCTGCCAGGAAAGACGCGGAAAAAGATCGTCGATGCGAATGCCGAGTAGGAGTTTTGGCCGGAAGTGACGAATCTGCCGGAATATTGGTGATCGCCTCGACCCACTTTATGCCCTCCCAAGACCGGCCAGGCAGTGGATAAGTAGCTGCGGTGTTTTCTGTGCCGTCGATCCTTGGTCCAGCATTGGCTATGAAACCTCTCCGTCAGCCTATTGACGTGATCGCGCACGGACTTGCGCCTGCCAAACCCTTCTTTTGTTTTCTGCGTCGAAACATCCAGTTTTCTAAGAATGTCTGGTCATGTGGATTGTCAGACTTGCGCTTCGGCGCCCCCTTACACCTTTATGGTCGTGTCGTTACTCATATTTCTGCTCGGCATCGGCATGATGCACAAGAACTGCGCGGCCATCCCAAGTTTGCTGATTGTAGAATTCACCGCGCTTTCCGTAAAATCGCCGATGAGGAAATCGAAATTGCGAGATCCGTCTACCTCATCGCTAAAATTACAGAGATGAGCACGAAGATCATGTCAAAGACCGCTGGAGCAAGCGGAGCGCCGCTTTCAATGGACGAAACGGCGGAGTCGCTCTGCGAGATTGGCCGCGAATTCTATCGCCGCGGATGGGTTTTCGGCACCAGTGGCAATTTCAGCGCGAAGATCTCCCACTCGCCGCTGCGCCTTGCGATCACATCGAGCGGCCTCGACAAGGGGGCGCTCACCCCTGAGGGCCTTCTCGAAATCGACGGCGATGCGGCGGTGCTTCGCGGCAGTGGATACCCCTCGGCTGAGACAAGTCTGCACCTGGTCATCGTCGGGCAGCTTGGAGCTGGCGCCGTATTGCACACGCATTCCATCTGGAGCACGCTGCTCTCGGATCGGTGGGCCGCCGAGGGTGGCCTCGTTCTCGAAGGCTACGAAATGCTCAAAGGGCTGTCAGGCGTCTCGACCCATGAGCACAGCGAGTGGGTTCCTATCCTTGAAAATTCCCAGGAGTACACCAAGCTCTCGGCTACGCTGGCGTCCGTGCTGAAGCAGCATCCTCGAAGCCACGGCGTGCTGCTGCGCAAGCATGGCCTGTACACCTGGGGACGCGACATCGCCGAAGCCCGGCGGCACGTCGAGATATTTGAGTTCCTATTCGAAGCGGAAGGCCGCCGGCAATTCGCGAGCCCGTCCTGACATCGACTAAAATAGAAAGTTAGCCATGGCAACCGTCTCAATACCGGCAAAAGACATTCTCCTCCGCAAGAAGCCGGAAGTGACGGCCGCACTTGCGAGTATTGGAATCGACTATGAGCGCTGGTCGCTCAATCGTGTCGGCGTGGATGCTGACGCGGACGCGGTTCTCGCTGCCTATGCCGCAGAGATCGAGACGATGAAGAGCAAGGGCGGTTACACGACGGCGGACGTCATCGACGTTGACCCCGGAACGCCCGGACTCGACGCCATGCTTGACCGATTCAAGACCGAGCACACGCACGACGAAGATGAAGTGCGCTTCATCATCGCCGGGCGCGGCATCTTCCACATCCACCCCGAGGGTAGCGACGTGCTTTCGATCGAAGTCGAGGCGGGAGACATGATTCGCGTGCCGCGCGGCACCCGCCACTGGTTCAACCTGTGCTCCGATCGAAGAATTCGCGCGATTCGCTGGTTCCAGGACAAGACGGGCTGGACGCCGCATTACACCCAGAGCGGCATCGATTCAAACTTCGAGCCCCTGTGCTTCGGACCGGCTTACTTCGGCCCCCGCGTGGAAACCGGTCTCCAATAGCTCGCTTCCGGAGTCATGATTCGACCTATGCCGAAGCTGTATCTTCTCGACATTGAGGGCACCACCTCGCCGATCAGCTTCGTCTATGACGTGCTGTTCCCATACGCGCGCGAACGGATAAGCGATTACATCTTGCGCCATTCCGATGATCCCGCACTGCAAGCCGATCTCCGATTGCTCGCCCAGGAAAACGCCATCGACCGTGCCAGTGGCGCGCCGATCATCTACTTCCCCCAACCACTTTCACAGGATCCCGCCAAAGCTCTTGAGGCCAGCATCTCCTACCTGCTGTGGCTGATGAACAAGGATCGAAAGTCGACCGCCCTCAAGTCTGTTCAAGGCAAGATATGGGCCGAGGGTTACGAACAGGGCGAGTTGCATGGCGAAGTTTTCCCGGATGTGCCGCCAGCACTCGAGCGCTGGCACGAATCGGCGCTCGTAGCTATCTACTCCTCCGGCAGCGTGGAGGCCCAGAAGTATATCTTCGGCTATGTCCGAGGCGGAGACCTGACCCCTTCCATCGATGCATACTTCGACACCCATACCGGACCTAAAATCGAGTCGGCGAGCTATCGCAAAATTGCCGAGGCCATGAATACCGACCCCGCCGATGTTCTCTTCATCTCCGACTCGGTCCGCGAGCTCGACGCAGCACGAGACTCTGGCCTGAACACCTTACTGTCTCTACGGCCCGGAAACCCCGCCGTTCTCGACCATCACGGTCACCGAGCCATCTCTTCGTTCGAAGAACTCTAAACAGCCGCAACATCCTCGGCGCCGGGGCTGGTCACGAACTTCGACACCGCAATTGTCAATGCCGCGACTAGGTACGCAGCGGCGAGATGCCACGGCAGCGAAGATTCCGCGCGCCACGGCAGCACGAAGGTTCCCTCGGCCGTTGGAGAGTGGATCACGCCAAAGAGACAGAACACCGCACCCGTCAGCAGGTAAAGAGTGCTGGCGCGAAAGCGGCGATCGATCAGCTCTGCAGTGGCCGCACCCCACAAAATTGCAGCGATGATGAATCCGTTGCCGAGCAAATTCACCGTGCGCAGCGTTTCTCCAACCTGGCCTGGAATCTGATCGGCGTGCGCGCCCAGCGCACTCAGCACTGAGTTGGTTTCCAGCGAAATCAGAAACGCGAACGAAGGCAGCAACGAAATCGCAACTGCCAGACCGTGCCTTCGCGGAGTGGCCAGGAATGCCTGCGCGATCACTTCCAGCCCGATATAGACGAGCACCGGAGCAATCGCCGAAGCCGGGATCCAGTCCACAAAGAACGGCAGCACGCCCACGATTCCGCCAATTCCAATAAAGAGACCCGTGAGAATCGCATATCCCGCTCCCGCGCCCATGCGCTTGAATGCCGGATGTCCGATGTAAGGCGTGCTTTCGACCACGCCGCCGCACAGGCCGGCAGCCAGAGTGCAGAATCCTTCGGTGAGAAGAATGCAACGCGTGTCGTATTCGTCGCCGGCCGCTGCCGCGCTCTCGGTATTGTCGATGCCGCCAACCACCGTTGACAGGGCAAACGGCAGCGCGATGGGCAGATATGCCCACGCAGTTGAGAGGCCTCCGAGAAACGCCAGCGAGGGCCAGGGAAACGACAAGTGCAGCGCCGCCATCTGCGCAGAGCTTCTTGCCAGAAGCGGGCTGGTGAAATGCGCCCAGCGCAGCAGGTAGAACGCGGCGATACCCACCAGAGCCGAAACCAGCGCGCCGGGAAGACCCCAGGGCAACCGCCTCTTGCCGACCAGCGTAACCAGCAACACGCTGAGAGCGAGCAGGCCGGGGATGGGGTCGGCAAAAATCTTCAGCAGCGGCAGCACGCCGATGAGCGCAATTCCCGCTCCGCCGATCGAACCCAGCAGCGCGGCGCGCGGGACCATCGAGCGAACGGCATTCCCACAAAATGACAACGCGACCTTGAAGACACCCACCAGAACCGTGACCGCCATCCCCGTCTTCCAGGCCAGCATGGCATCGTGGGTGATGAGGTAAGACGGGCCGACAACTGCGAACGACATGCCGAAGACGCTCGGAGCATTCAAACCCAGCGGCATCGCCGTCACGTCGTCGCGACCGCTCTTGCGAGCCAGCTGCCCGGCCATCCAGGCGTAGATCAGGTCGCCGATCAGCACGCCGATGGCCGTGCCCGGCACCATGCGGTACAGCACGATCTCTTTGGGAAAGTGAAAGACGCCGATAAGAATGCCGGCGAGTATCACCAGGTTCGCCACGTTGTCGAACATCAACGCGAAAAACGCGTTCAGATCGCCCGCCCGGAACCAGCGATAGCTACTCACCGCGGAACTTTGCACCGCTTCGCGATTTCTCGGCATCTTGCCCTGAAGAATACAGCCTGCGCTCTCCACCTCCAACGGCAAACTGATTCAGTCCGACGCCTCAACCTCTGCACTTTGCCACAATCAGCGTGATATCGTCGTGCTGCTCCTCGGGACTGAAGCGCTGTATCTCGGCGACGATCGAAGAGATAATTCCGCGCGCAGTCTCTTCGCGATAACGCTGCAGAGCATCTACCAGCCGCTCCTCCCCGAACTCCTCGCCGTCAGGATTGAACGACTCCGTCACGCCATCGGTATACAGCGCAAGAATGTCCCCCGGCGAAAGCTGGCACTCCACCGTCGTCGGGCACTCCCAGTCCTTGAACAGCCCCAGAACCGTGCCCGTCGACTGCAGCCGCTCCAACAAGCCATCGCCATGCAGCAGCAGCGCCGACAGATGCCCGCAATTTGCGTAGCGCAGCCGCCGCGCCATGCCGTCGTACTCGGCGAAGATGACCGTGGCATAGGCGCTGTCCACCGTGTTCTCGTAAAAGAGCTGGTTCACGCATTGCAGAAACGCGTGCGGTTCATCGCGGGCCATGCTGAACTGGCTGCGCAGGTTGGCCTGGAGATTCGCCATCAGGAGCGCCGCCGCAATGCCTTTGCCGGAAATATCTCCGATCAGCAGCCCCAGCCGCTCCGGCCCCAGCGTCAGAAAATCGTAGTAGTCACCGCCCACATGCCGCGCCTGAATGCACACGCCCGCATAGTCGAGCGTCTTCACGGCAGGAAGGATCTGCGGAAACAGCCTCGCCTGCACTTGTTTCGCGATCTCCATCTCCTGCGCGGCGCGCCGCTCGGCCTCCAGCTTCTCTTCGACAGCACGGCGCTGCGATTCGATCTCGCGGCTCATCTCGTCCGACGCGATCAGCTCAAACTCGTTCCCGTCCACGTCCACAAACTTGGCAAATGCTCCACCCCACAGCGTCTTCTGCGGAGGAGATTCGAAACGCACGCCCCGGCTGTGCCACAGCTCGTACGTCGCGTTCATGTCTTCGGAGATAAATCCGATATGCGTATTCCGCCCGATGAGCTTGTGGTTCTCCGAACCGCGCTTAGGTGAGGTCAGAGCGAGAATCGTGCTCCCATCCGGAGGCGCAATCGCAACCCAGCGGCCAAAGTCGAAAAGGCCATCAACGACCACTTTGAATCCGAGTTGGTCGACATAAAATTTCAGGCTGTGATCAAGGTCACGAACAAAGACATTCGACTTGAAGATCCGAAGATAGGTGCTCGGCCGGCTCAGCGCAGTTGAACCCAATGTGGAGCCCACCTTCTTCTGCACCGGGGAGTCGTCAATCACTGGACCGCTTTCCGGACTCAAATCGACCTCCATCAAGACCGACGAAGTTTTCCGCCAGATGAGACGGCCTCTATTGTCCACTTCCGCCAGTCTATCGGTAAAGTGGCTTTGAATCCGCCATTCAAGCCTTATTGAGGACCGGTCCTGGCCATCGACTCGGCTCTTGTCCGCTCTTCACCGTCTCCACCTTGTTAACGATCCTTCTGCACCTTCCCGGGCATATCATGTGCAGACGACATGCGCTCCCTATTGTTGGCCTGGGCGTGAATTGGAGGTAACATAGCTCGCATTTAGAACACCGCAAAAAACCTGACTGAATATGTTCGATTTTGGAGGAACCAGTCATGAAACGATTTCTGTTGGTCACCACGCTGTGTTGTATTGCTTCTGCGGTAGTCGCATTTGAACAAATGGCAACCACTTCACTCCGCGGCATCATTAGGGATCCCAGCGGAGCGCTGGTTCCGGGCGCATCCGTTACCCTCTCGGACCCGGCTACAGGAACTACCTACCACGCTGTCTCCGACGCTGCCGGTTTCTACATCTTTCCATCCGTCGAGCCGGCGCACTATGGCATCACGTTAGCTGCCAAGGGTTTCGCAGTGGAGGACAGCGCGATCACGCTCTTGGTGAGCCAGCCGGTCACACTGAACTTTGCGCTCACCGTCAGCCGCGCCACGGTGACGGTGACGGTCAACTCGGCGGCCGCGGCGCTGAATCAGACGGATGCGACCGAAGGAAACGCCGTCGGCAACACTGTGATTGAGTCGCTGCCAATGGACGAGCGCAATCCCATCTCGCTGCTCAGCCTTCAGCCCGGGGTTCTTTATCTCGGGCAGAATCCGACGACCGCCGACAGCCGGCAGGGAGCCGTGTCCGGCGGACGCTCGGACCAGGGCAACATAACCCTCGACGGACTGGACGATAACGACCAGGTGTTTGGCTACGCCTTCACTGGCGTCCTGCGTTCCACGCTCGATTCCACCGAAGAGTTCCGCGTCGTTACCTCGAACGGCACCGCCGAAGCGGGCCGCTCTTCGGGCGCTCAGATCAACCTGATCACGAAGAGCGGGACCAACAGCTACCACGGCGCGCTCTACGAGTACTACCGCCCCAACAACGTCGTGGCCAACAATTACTTCAACAAGTACAGTCAGTTGTCGAGCGGCGTGGCCAACGACCCTGAGTTTTATCTGGTCAATACCTTTGGGGGCGACATCGGTGGCCCGATCAAGAAAGACAAGCTGTTCTACTTCTTCAACTACGAGGGCCAACGCGTAGGCACACATCAGGTAGTGGGAGCCACATTGCCCACGGCCACATTTATGGCTGGTGAGCTGACATACCAGGACACTAACGGCAACAAGGATACGTTGTCTGCCAGCCAGGTTGCGGCTATGGATGCACCCTGTCTGGACAATACCTTTAACGGCCAGCCGGTTTGCCCCAATGGACCGGGCGCCAATGCCAACATTCTGAGCTATTACTCCAACGTGCCCGTCGCCACCGGCAACGCCCTGGGCGATGGTGGTTACAACAGCGGCTCTTACTTCTTTACTTCGCCGGCGCCGTCTACTCTCAACACGAGCATCCTGAAGATCGACTACGTCATGAACAACAAAAATCGCTTCTTCATTCGTGGAAACCTGCAGAAAGACACTAATTCGGGACCGGAAAACCTTCCCGGGCAGCCGGCGAGCACGTACTACGATGACAACGCCAAGGGCCTCGCTGCCGGATACACGTGGATGCCTGCCAACACGATTGTCAATGACCTGCGCTATGCCTATGTCCGCCAGGGTTACCAGACCAGTGGCACCGGCACGGGCAATTACGTAAACGTCTACGGCTTTACCCAACCTACCGAAATCTGCAACTGCGACACGCTTCGCCACGTTCCGCTCAACGAAATTACCGACACCCTGAACTGGACCAAGGGGTCGCACACCATTTCCGTTGGCGGCAATTGGCGCATGATCACCAACTACTTCGGCACCAACTCCAACTCCTTCAACGGCGCCTCAACCAACCCCCTTTACGCAAACACAAACGATCTGCCTTATCCCGCCAACATCTCTACCCAGTTCTCGGGTTCCTGGCCGGCGGCCTGGGGGAACCTTATGGGCGTCATCCCCGAGCTCACGAACGTTTACAACTACAAGATCACTTCCCCTACCACAGGTACGGCACTCCCCAACGGCGCCTTCGTTCTCAGGAACTACCGCGTCAACGAGTTCGAATACTTCCTGCAGGACACGTGGCATGCACGAAGCAATCTCAACGTGATCTTCGGGATGCGCCAGACCATCCTGCAGACGCCTTACGAAACCAATGGCCAGCAGGTTTCGCCCACCATCAGTATGAACGCCTGGTACAAGGAGCGTCAGGCCGCCGCTCTGAGAGGCCAGATTTACGAACCGACGATTTCGTTGGCGCCTTCCGGCAAAGCCAACAATATGCCGGGGTATTGGCCCAAACAGAAAGACAATATTGCTCCGCGCATCGGAGTGGCTTTCTCGCCTGACCCAATGACTTCGATTCGCGCCAGCTTCGGCATCTATTTCGACCACTATGGCGAGGCGCTCGTCAACGACTTCGATGAGTTTGGCTCCGCCGGCCTGGCCACCGCGATTACCAACCCCGCGGATGTGCTGGGCTTCGAGAGCGCTCCCCGCTTCACTGGCGTCAACAACCTTCCCACTTTCCCCGCGTCCATATTCCCTCCGGCTTCGCCCACGCAGACCTTCCCTTACACACCGCCCACGCAAGGTTTTCAGATTTACTGGGGCATCGACAATGTCATGAAGACCCCCTACGCCGAGGGATTCAACTTGTCCTTTCAGCACCAGTTTTCCGGTGGGTGGGTCTTTGAGCAGGCCTATGTCGGCCGGTTAGGACGCCATCTGCTCCAGCAGCTTGATCTTGCCGAGCCGGTTGACTACGTGGATCCCAATGGCGGCGGCGACTATTACGGCGCGGCCAGAATTCTCTCCAAAGAGGTTGACGCCGCTCCGTTCGGCACCTTCAACGGCAGCACTCAGAAGGTCAACAACAATATCGCGCCCATCCCATACTTTGAGCATGTCTTTCCGTACATGAAGAACACTGACTATGCAGGCGAAAACGCGACGCAGGCGATCTTCAATAACGTGTGGGCTGGCACACGCTATTACGGAGGCGAAACCCTGGCTTTGGCCCTCCTGGACCACTACGGCATCTTCCCCGGCAGCCCCAATTCCGGCGGCCCTTGCGTCCCAGCTTGTGCTACCTTCTGGACCGACCAATTCTCCTCCCTGTATGCCCTGGCCACCATCGGCAACAGCTCCTACAACGCGCTGCAGTTCACTCTCCGGCATCCGTCTTCCCACGGTTTGACGCTGGATTTCGGCTACACTTTCGCCAAATCGCTGGACTTGGAATCTGAAACCGAGCGTGGCGATGTCTTTACCAATGCGGACAACGGCTACGTGGATTTCGGCATTCAGAACACATGGAACCCCAAGCTCAACAAAGCCGTCTCAGACTTTGATACCCACAGCATGTTTACCGCCGACTGGATCTACGTTCTACCTATTGGCCGCGGCAAAGCTGTATTGGGCAATTCCAACCGTTTAACCGACGCTCTCATCGGCGGATGGCAGTGGGCCGGCCTGGCCCGCGTAACCAGCGGACTGCCATTCACGCTGCTGTCGCAAGGCTATCCGACCAACTATGAAAATCCCGGCTGGGGCGTTGCGCTCCAACCGATCAATATGAAGAAGACATTTGTCGGCGGCGTGCCCTACGTGATGGATCAGACGACCGCCGGCAACATCAACAGCGGCGTCTATACTGACAACGGTCCCATCCGGTTCCCCTATGCCGGGGAAGCTGGCGAGCGCAATTTTTTTCGTGGGGACGGCTTCTTCGACATTGATTCCTCGGTCACCAAATCCTGGAACCTGGCCGATAAAGCCACACTCAAATTTGCCGCGGAGGTCTATAACATCACCAACTCCAACCGCTTTGACGTCAGTCCTGCGGGGCTGAACGCCCAATTGACCTTTGCCAATCTTGGCGCCTACAGCTCTACCCTTACCACCTACCGCCGGTTGCAATTTGGGCTGCGCCTGGACTTCTGAGAGTTCATGATGCCGGCAGATCGAAAGGCCGAGGCGCTCGCTCCGGCCTTTTTGTCCCTGACAATCTGAACAAGCATATAGATTTCAAGCGGGAACTGCCTAAGTTCGCGGAGGGCAATAAAGTGACGAAGTGTGTGCGACGCCCGGAGCACAATTGATTAATAGAGAAGATACTGCTTTCGCTTCTGCATGAAACGTTGCAGCGCCTGCTGCCAGTCCTCATCGATACGCTGAGGGTCCCGGCCTGATTCAAGGTCGTGGAGCACCTCGCGATTTGCAAGAAGGGTCGCAATTTTGTCGAGATGATATTGATCGGGATAGAGCTTGTGAAGCACTGTGGCAATTTCCAATCCAAGCTCGGGAGTATCAAGCACGTTCCGATTGGTGACGATCAGCTCGATTCCGTGACAAAGCTGCTTCGCGTAGGGATAAGGCTCTGCCGGAGTGAAGTTTACGGGGACGAAGCGAATGCCTGGCAGGAATCGCGCATTGAGTGCATGCGCAAGCACGCGGCCGTCGATCCACGGTGCTCCAACATACTCGAATGGAGTATCTGTGCCGCGCCCCACGGAGACATTTGTTGTCTCTATGAGCCCCACGCCCGGATAGAGAATCGCTTCTGCGAGGCTTCGCAGGTTGGGCGATGGATTAACCCAGGTGAGGCTGGTTGCGTCGAACCAGTCACCGCGCTGCCAGCCTTGCATAGCCACAAAAGTAAGTGGCGCGTGAAGGGCGTATTCCCCGTTCAGATAGCGCGCAAGTTCTCCGAGAGTCAAACCGTGACGGACGGGGATCGGCGCGACATCGACGTAGCTGTCAGCGTTGGCGTCAGAGACTGATCCTTGTACGAAAGAACCTCCGAGAGGATTTGGGCGATCGAGGATGACAACTTCGGTACCGGTTTGACCGGCAGCCTCAAGCAGGTAACGTAAAGCGGATTCATAAGTGTAGAAGCGAACGCCCGCATCCTGAAGATCGACGAGAACGGCATCGAGGCCGCGAAGCGTGTCGAGAGACGGATGACGCTGATCTCTATCGCCGCCGTAGAGGCTGATGACGGACAATCCGGTGCCGGGGTCGGCGGAATTGGCGATGTTTGTTTGATCGAGGACTCCGCTGATGCCGTGTTCGGGTGAGAAGAGCAGCTTGAGTTGGAGGCCTGGCACTGCCTGCACAGCATCCTTCACTAGGACATCAATGGTGCGTCTGCCTTGTGCATCGAGGCCGGTCTGATTAGTGAGAAGACCGATGTTTAGCGTGCCCCGATGCTTTGAAGCAAGCTGAGCAAGTTCGGCAAAGTGATCGGATTCGAGCACATCGATGCCGGTGAGGACCGACCCGTTGCGATCCTGCCAGCGCCGCTTGCCCGAGAGCGATTCGTTGTAGCCGGTGATCTGGGTGATCAGCTTGTCGTGATCTGTCTGTATGTCCAGCGCAATCGCTACGGCGGTGGCTACCGCAGAGCGCACCGAGGTGATGTTCGTAGGCCCATTGGGGTGAACGGCGTTGGACATCATCACGATATACGTGTCGTTAGCCGGATCAATCCAGACCGACGTGCCGGTGAAGCCGGTGTGACCGAATGAGCCCACGGGAAAAAGTTCGCCGCGATTGCTCGAGTACGGGGAATCGATGTCCCATCCCAGGGCGCGAAGTGAAGTGCCCGTGGCGGGCTGGCCAGGCACGATCGTCTTTTGCAGCGTGAGGCGTTGCAGCGGGAAGAAGCTCGGGCGTCCGGCCAGTCGGTCGAGAAGATTTTGGGCGAAGATGGCGACATCACCGGCAGAGCTGAAGAGGCCCGCGTGGCCGGCGACACCTCCCATGCGCCGCGCGGTTGGATCATGAACGACGGCGCGCAGCATCACACCGTTGTCGAATTGCGTGGGGGCGACGCGGTCGCGCCACGACTCCGGTGGAAGAAAGCGCGTGTCCTTCAAACCGAGCGGTTTAGCTATGTATTGCGCTTCGTACTGATCGAGGGTGAGACCCGAGAGCTTTTCAACCAGGGCGCCGAGGATCATGAAGTTGATATCGCTGTAACGAAACTCCACGCCGGGAGGAGTAATCGGGGTGCAGGAGAAAGCGCGGCGCAAGCCTTCCTCTTTGCCGGTCCATGGATCGGTCAACGACAGATCCGGTGGAAGACCGGAGTAGTGCGTAAGCAGTTGGCGGATCGTGATGTCTTCTTTGCCGTTGACTCCGAATTCCGGCAGATACTTTGCGACCGGATCGTTCAGCAGAAAGCGGCCCTGCTCGTAGAGTTGCATCACGGCGGTAGTCGTAGCCAGTACCTTGGTCAACGAGGCAACGTCGAAAACCGTATCTTGCGACATCGTCTCGTGTTGCGGAACGAGTGAGCGTTCTCCATATGCTTTGCGAAAGACGACGTGGCCATGATGGCCGACGATAACGACGGCTCCGGGAAATTTCTTCGCGGAAATGGCATCGGTCACAATGCGGTCGACGGAGCTGAAGTCCGCTTTCTGCTTTGCTTCAGAGTGGGCAGAGGGAGCGACCAGGACAAGCAAGAGTGAAGCGAAAGGTCTTATGAGTCGACCGCAACGAATCATGAGATTAGTGACTCCGGATTAATGGGCGCGGGGAGGGTTCTTTCCAGGGAGGAACTTGCTTGCTGTCCAGCCCAGTGCAAAGGTGAATAAGGAGCCAATAAGCACGAACCATGTCCACGCGATTTTCGGCAGGACGATTTGTGCAGCGCCAACAGAGATGGGGATCGATCGCGGCTGCCTCCACAGGACAAGATTAATCGCCAGGCCGCCGATCATGCCGACGATTGCTCCCGTTTCTGTTGCATCCTTGCTCAGGGTGCCCATGAGAAAGACACCGAGGAGGGCTCCATAAGCGACAGATGCGATGGAAAGGCCGACCTCGACGACATGGCCTCCGCCGCGCGAGATCCACGCAAGAATAAAAAGCAGCATTGTCCAGAAGACTGTCATTACCTGCGAGCCGATCACACGCTGTTTTTCGGAGGCAGTGGGCTTCCATTGCAGATACAAGTCCACCATGCTGCTCGAGCTGAGCGAATTCACTGCGGCGCTCAGGTTTGACATGGCGGCGGCAAGAATCGCTGCAATCAACAGACCTGCCAGGCCTCGCGGTAAGTGGTCGACGATGAAGGTGGGGAAAATGCGATCCGCATTCGAAGGAACCGGACCAGCAGCGGCGCGGCCGTAGAAGAGATAGAGCCCCGTACCAATCGCAAGAAAAAGGGCAAACTGCACCAGGATGACGACTCCACTACTAAGCAGCGCGGTACGCGATTCGCGAAGATTTCGTGCCGCTAGCAAGCGTTGAACCATCAGTTGATCTGTGCCGTGGCTGGCCATGGTCAGAAAGCAACCACCGGCCACTCCGGCCCAGAAGGTGTAGGTCGTCGAAAGACTGAACGCAAAATGAAAGATGGTTGTCTTGCCCGTGCTACTCGCTGCGGCGTGAATGGCGCTCCATCCACCGGGCATCAGGTGGCCAAGCGTAAGAACCGCGACAATGGTTCCGACGAGATAGAGGATCATCTGCACCACGTCGGTCCAGATGACGGCGGTCATGCCTCCTTCCAGCGTATAGACCAGCGTGAGTACACAAATGATTGCGATGGAGATGATGTCAGGAGTTCCGATGGCTATGCCGACGATGATTGCCACGGCAAAGACCCGCACGCCTTCCGCCGCGGCGCGCAGGAACAGGAAGAGGAAAGCGGTCAGCTTGTGCAGGCGCGGGCCGAATCGCTGGCCGATGAGCTGATATGCGGTAAGCAATTCGCCGCGAAAGTAGCGAGGCAGGAACAAAATACAAACGACGATGCGCCCGAGGAGATAGCCGAAGACGATCTGGAGAAATCCCCAGTCGCCGGTGAATGCGACACCCGGCACACTGATGATGGTGAGCGCGCTGGTTTCTGCCGCAACGATGGAGAGTGCGATCGCCCACCAGGGAACTCGCCGATCGGCAAGAAAGTAAGTCTTAAGAGAGCGGTCGCGGTGGCGGAAGCGAAGACCGAAGATGGTGACGCCCACCAGGTAGAGCGCAACCAGAATCAGATCCGGAGTGCTTAGCCGAGGCGCAAGAAATGCCAGCACCGTATTGCCTGGAGTGACCGTCAGCAACGACTATTTCCCCTGATTTGTCTGTGGAACCGGAATGCCCATTTCTTCCGGCGACGGAAGCTTGTGTTGCGCACGCCAGGTGGCCTGAGCTGCACGAAAACGCGTACTGCGCTGAACCCAAAGCTGCGTCGCCATATCGTATCGGACGAGCACATTTTGCAGCCAGTATGGGCGATTCTCTCGCATCCAGAGGTCAGAATACTTCAGGCGCGCATAGCTATATCCGTCGCGGAGATCCTCACAGAGACCGTTAGCGCCGGCGACGGTGTGAAAGGCGCCATAAATGCGCTGGGCGCTGTCCTTGTCGCCTTGCCAGCCATACATCTGGTTGTAAAGACTCGCGATCAGATCCGCTGTTTCAAACTTCTGCCCGATGAAATCAAGCCGCCGGGCGCCGAGTTCCAGCGCGTCAAGGGCGTCGGCTTCGCGCAATGGGCCCGCGGCCCGGGCCTGCGCGAGCAGCGTAATCGCGCGCTCCGCGTGCATTCGCATGTCATGAACCACTGGCCGCAACTTGGCAGCCATGGTTTGTCCTTCCGGGCTCCACGGATCGGCCCAATAGAGAGAATCCGTTGATCCGCCTATCTCCGCCTGATCGAGCATCTGGTAAATCGCGATCAGTTCGCGCTGCGCTTGATTTATGTTGCCGCTAGAGTCGCCATGAAAGAGCTTCCCGTATGCGTCCTGAAACTTGGCCAGGTCGCTGCTGCCCGGCTGCCACGAGGCGGCGGCGCCAAAAAGCACGCCGTACCAGTCCGCTAGAAAAAGTCCCTCGCCGTCGTCGTTCCAGATGGTGTTGAGCATGCCCGTGCTGTGCTGCGACTGACCGTCGCGCACGAATCCCTGGATGTTGCGAAGAGCGTAGTCGTTATCGGGGTAGACGCGGTTCCAGTTGTTCACCCCCGGAGCGACCCAGGTTTCCATGCCGGCATCGGAGTAAGGTTTGAGCCATCGCAGAAAGCCGTTCTCTTCTGGAGAGTAAGTCCACGCGACCGCGATCATATCCTTGGGCAAGCGGGTAACCTCCGCAGGATCATTCATCGCGATATCGCCCCAGAAGAGCAGCCGACGATTCAAGGGAGCCAGCTTGCCGTGAATCTGGAGCAGGAAGTCGATGTAGACAGGACCCAGACCCTGCGCGTCTACCGCAGCGCGCGTCTGCCCTTTGCCAAGATCGGCTGTTTCGTCCGCGCCAATGTGCAGGAAAGGTCCCGGGAAAATGGCTGCAATGTCCTTGAACCATTGATCGATGAGATCGAGCGAACCCGGCCGGCCCGGCGCAAGGACATTTCCCATCGGCGTCTCGGCGAGCGGCGCGTACTGCTCATATTTAAGGACGTGATGTAGATGGCCAAATGCTTCCTGTTCGGGGACGACGATCACGTGATAGCGCTGCGCGTAGGCGACGAGCTCGCGCGCTTCCGCCGGAGTCATACTTCCGCCATCCAGCCCTGGCACAGGATTGGAAGGATACTGCAGCGTGTTCTCGAAATACGGTGAATAGACGTTGAGTTTGTACGCTGCCAGTGTTCGGATCTGCCGTTTCTGAAACTCGAGAGTAGGAAACGGGCCGCGAGAGAGATCGTCCGAAATTCCGCGGTAGCGCATCGCCGGCCAGTCTTTGATCGTCGCAATCTGTAGTGTGGCGTCCGTTCCTTTTCCCGCGAATAATTGCTTGACGGTCTGCACTCCGTAGAAAACGCCCGCGGCGGTATCGGCGACAACTGCCAATCCCTTCTCCACCGGCACGATCGCATATCCTTCATCGCGCATCTCGGGGCCAATCTCGACATGCGCCTTCGCGAGAAGTTGCTGCGCGCGATGATTCGAGGAACGAAGCAGTTCGATTGCGGCGGCGGGATGGCCGTGCTGTATCGAAACATTAAGCTGTTGCAGCCAGCCGGAGAGATCTTCCGCAGCAAAACGATCGTCAGGATCGTTATCGCTAACAACGGCTACGCCGCGGCTGAGTGAAACACTTCCATGTGCGGCATACTCCCGAGGGGATGGTAGCAACTGGGGTGTACTGGCTTGCTGTGCGGATAGAGCGCCGCAACAGCCAATCCACAGCAGCCCGGCGGTGACGTAGTAGAGATATCTTGTGGTTTTTGCGCTCACCCATTGACTGTAAACCAAGCTTCAGTACAGTCCGGATCGCAGTCATGCAGAAACTCGTTTACAGGCTTAATCGTCGGCTATCGTAGCATGGCGCTCGTGGTACGCGAGTGACAATCATTCATCAGCGTGTTCTCCCGGTCTGCCGCCTGACTGTGAACGAAGAAACATAGGACGTTCCACGAGCGAAAACTGGGTGTTGTAGGTCCATGTCCATAACGCGCGTCAAACGGGCCGGATAGGACGGGCAGCCTGCACCAACGGGAGTCAGATGCGCGTATCGTCCGGCCGCCGCGCCACATGGTATTACGATCGTGTTAGTCTCGATTCAATTTTATGTTTGTCAAGTCCGCAAACCCGCACTATTGTTGTTCCTATCAATGTCGGCTCGCATGAGCCTCTGCCGCCAGTTCTTTCGGCGGCCCGATTTTTACTCTCAAATGTTTCGCATCTCACCTGACCATCGATGAGAAATTAAAAAAATGTAGTAAAGCAGTGCTCGTAAGCGCGGCGTTCGGTTAACTTCCGGGCTATAGATCTGCAAACTACAACATCCGACGGCTGCGGCGCTAAATGCACGCAGGCGCCGGGCGCTTATTTTATTCGTGACGAGGCTTCAAATGAAATCGAATAGACGACTGCTGCCGGTATTGCCGGCTATGCTCGCCCTCCTGTTTTTGATGTCCATTCCGACGCTGGCGCAGACCTTCCGCGGCAGCATTAACGGCACCATCACCGATCCTGCGGGGGCGGTCGTTTCTAGTGCCAAGGTAACGGCCACTGATGTGGCCACGAGGGTGGCCCGCGATACGGTTTCGTCCGGCGCGGGCGAGTTCTCGTTTAGCGATCTCCCGCTGAGCACCTACACGATCAAGGTGGAGGCCGCTGGCTTCCAAGCCATCGAGGTCAATGGCGTGCAAGTGCTTGCAGGCAAGATCTATACCCTCCCGGTCAAGCTGACCGTTGCCCAGCAAGCCTCCACCGTCGAAGTTTCCGCCGAAGCTGTTTCGCTCGACACCACCACCGTCACGCAGACCACCACCCTCGATTCGAAGGCTTTGCAGGATGTGCCGCTCAACGGCCGCGACTTCACACAGCTTCTCGGCACCTCGGCGGCCTTCGCCGGCTACAACAACTCTGGTTCCGTCAACGGTACACGTGGCAACCAGATTAACTACACCATCGATGGCACGGACAACAACGATCTTTACCTGAACGTGGACGCCGTCAATCAGGGCGGTATCAGCGGCATCGCCGGCGTCATCTACCCCATTGACGCGTTGGACGAGTATTCGCTGCAGACGACGGGCAACAGCGAGGCCGGCCGCAGCCCGGGCGGCAACCTGAACATCACCACCAAGTCCGGCACCAATCACTTCCACGGCTCCGCTTATTACTTCAACCGGAATCAGGCGCTGGCTGTAACCTCGCCCTTTGTGACACCCGGGACTCAGGAGCAGCCGCTGAGCAACCAGAACTGGGGCGGTTCACTCGGCGGCCCCATCTGGCGTGACCATACCTTCTTCTTCCTTACCTACGAGCAGCAGAAGTTCGTCATCGGAGAGCCCAATACCGTCACCGAGCCTTCGCCGGCTTATCAAACACTGGCGCTCGCGGAACTGAGCAAATACAATGTCCAGCCCAGTCAGGTCTCGCAGAATGTCCTGAGCACGCTGTGGGATCCGAGCCAGATTGCCAACCTCCCCGCTCAACCCGGCAACTACTCCAGCACCGCACCGCAAAGCGGCTACAGCCATAACATCGTCGCCAAGATAGACCACAACTTCAACGAAAAGAGCCACCTGTCTGTGCGCTGGTATTTCGGCCAGGGCTATGCCGTAGCTCCTTCATGCATATTTGTGTGCTCCTACCTTCCGGAGTATTTCCAGACCGTTCCCTCGCATATCCAGAACTACGATGCGGTCTGGAATTACAGCCTGCGCTCCAATATGGTGAACCAGGTTGCAGCCGGCGTCAGCTACTTCACGCAGTCCTTTGCCGATGCGAACCACGGCCAGAATCCCCTGACACTGGCCGGTCTCAACACCGGCGCCAGCCTCTCCGGCTCTCCCCAAATGGCCATCAACGGTTTCGACTCGATCGGCGTCACGCCCACTTCGGGCCGCAACGACATCACTGGCCAAATCTCGGACACAGTCTCCTGGGCCGTTGGCAGGCACCAGATGCGCTTCGGTCTTGAGTATCGCCGCGCTTACATCGACCTCTACTACAACTGGGGTGCCCGTGGCGCCTTCAACTTCGGCACCGGCGGGGTACTCGGGCCCTGGGCAAACGATACCTCGGTCACAGACTCCAACGTGCTGAACCTGGCCGACTTCATGGCCGGCTACTCTTTCCAGTCAACCATTACACTCGGCACCCAGGAGCGCTTCATCTACGCTCACACAGGAGCCGCGTTTGCAGAGGACTCCTGGCAGATCACGCCCAAACTGAACATCAACCTTGGCCTGCGTTATGACTACCAGCAACCCTTCTACACCAACCCCCCGAACCTCTCCATCTTCGACCCAACTAGCTCCCCTGGTCTGGTGGTAGCCAGCGGGGGCTCAGGAACGCCGAAGTACATCTACAACAACAACGGCCTCAATTTCTCGCCCCGCTTAGGGCTTGCTTACCAGCTGCGCAGCGGCACGGTTATCCGCGCCAACTATGGCATCTACTTCGACCAGCCCGCCGGCCAGGCCTTCTTTGGCAATATCGGCATCCCCAACGGCGGCGCCGGCGGCGTTAACAATAACCCCGTCGGCAGCGAACCCAACGAGTCCATTGTTCTCAATGCGGCCAACCCTCCGCAACCAATCTGGACGTATAACCAGCCGACGCCGATCTTCACACCCAGCCAGGGTCTGCCCACAGGCAACAATGTGGTCTCCATCTACTCGGTCAGCCGCAACTTCAAGACGCCTTACGCCCAGCTCTTCGGTCTGAACGTCGAGCAGAGCCTGGGCAAAGCGTGGCAGTTAAATGTCGGCTACGTGGGCTCAGTCAGCCGCCACAACCTCGTCCTGCAGGACATCAATCAGGCAGCACTGGGCAGCCAGTACGCCGCTGTGCCCTACAACTCAACCACCTGCGCGCCAGCGTTCAGTGGAGCAACAGCGAGTGCTCCCGGAAACAACCTGCAGTGCTCACGTCCCTACTTCAGCCAGTTTCCCAACTTCGGCATCATCAACCAGATCGACTCCGCCGCCTCCGCCAGTTACAACGCACTGCAGATAACTCTGCGCAGCAGTTCGTGGCATGGGTTTACCAGCCAATTTGCCTATGCCTACAGCCACAATCTGGACGACTCCAGCGTTTTTAACACTATTCCGCAGAACTCGATGAATCTGGCCGGGGACTGGGGCAACGCGAACGCTGACATCCGAAACCACTTCGCCGCATATCTGAACTACGCGATTCCTGCCCTCGACCGCGGACCAAGGGCTCTAACGCATGGTTGGGAGGTTAACGGTATCCTTAAGTTCCAGAACGGCGAGCCGGTCAACGTCCTG
The DNA here is from genome assembly GCA_013289875.1 of Acidobacteriota bacterium. GTDB lineage: Bacteria > Acidobacteriota > Terriglobia > Terriglobales > Acidobacteriaceae > Silvibacterium. Next base: position 87,081 of record JABCZC010000009.1, read on the forward strand.
ACCGGGCAGAATAACAGCGGAACGGGCGAGAACGAGGACCGTGCCAGCATCACCGGCCCGGCGCTCAACAGCAACCGCTCCGTACAGCAGCACTCCTTTGCGCAGTACCTCAACCAAAACAGCTTCACCGTGCCGGCGAATGGCACCTACGGCAATCTGGGCCGGAATCAGGTCATCGGACCCGGCTTCGGGGACGTCGATTTATCGCTGGTTAAGAACTTGCCCCTCTACAAGGAACTCGTTCGCGCGCAATTCCGCGTGGAGATGTTCAACGTCTTCAACCGCACCAATCTCGCGCAGCCGCTGAATAACCTTGGCTACGGTTCCTCATTTGGCTGGAGCACGTCGACAATTGGCGTCTCCTACGGCGCGCCCGGCATCGGCTCCGGCGAACCGTACAATACTCAGCTCGCTCTGAAGATTCTTTTTTAAGAAGACTTCAGCCACGCCCAGGAGCCGGCCAACTTCGGCCGGCTCGCTTTTTGTAAGAACCGGAAGGGCAACTGGAGCCATTCCAAACAACGCTCCGCTTACCAGCGAGTTCCGGTGCTTGGCAGTCTCGAAGATTGTTTTGAGTTTCGCTTCCGCTTGAGAAGGGTCGCATAGGTTTCCCTGAGTTAGGAAGCCGCGGGGTCATGCTGGATGGATTGCTGGCTTTCGGAAGTATGAGCCACGCGATTGCAGCGCTTGCTAACGATAGGCCGGCGCAGATCAACATTACGATGCGGAATCCAAATACGAACGCTTGTCGAATCGAATTGTTGATGACGGCTTTTGTATCCGGATCAAGATTGGCGGGCGCCTGTAGACCGGCCAGCCTGGACTCATGAGTCCGAAGTTCCTGGAGCACCCACGGCGGCAGCGGGAGGTGATCCAATGTGCGATCGAGCCGTACGCGAAAGGCATAGACCATCACAATCCCCAGGATCGCGATGGCAAGAATTCCAGCGACACGGGCGATTGCGTTGTTGATTCCAGATGCTGTGCCGACGCGCTCCTGGTCCACTGAATTCATCACGACAGTCGTGAGAGGTGCTACGGTGACCGTCATCCCGAGCCCGAGGATGATCACAGCTGGAAAAAACATCATCCAGTAACCACGCGCGATGGTGGGCACGGCAAACAGGCCGAAGCCAAGCGCGGCAATGAGGGGGCCGACGATCAATGGGCTCCTCGCGCCATAGCGCGCAACAAGTCCCCCGGACCAACGCGAAAGAAGAAACATCAGAAGAATGAACGGGAGGATAGCTGCACCGGCTGAAGTTGAGGAGTATTCCTGAATTTGGATTAGGTTTAACGGAAACAGGAAGAAGAAAATTCCAATGGCTGCGTATAGGAACAAAGTGAGCAGATTTGCGCCACCAAAGCTAGGATTCTTAAAAAGAACGAGCGGGATCATTGGGAAAGTAGTGTGAACTTCAAGCGCGGCAAATCCAATGAGACAGCCAAAGCCAGCGATTAAGCTTCCGAAGACCAGAGGATTTCTCCAACCCATTTCGGTTGACTCGATGAAGCCAAAAACAACGCCGCCCAGTCCAAGAGTTGCTAGGAGCGCTCCTAACCAATCGACCCGACGTGCGACTGTACTCTTGGTTTCTGGGATTCGCCAAACCGAAATAGCGATCACAGCCGCTGCAAGGGGAGGATTGATGAAAAATACCCAACGCCAGGAAGCATGCTCAACGAGCCATCCACCCAAAACGGGGCCAACTGCCATGGTGATCGCAGTAAATCCAGACCAAGTGCCAATCGCCTGACCGCGACTTTTCTCATCGAAAGACACGCTGATAATCGCGAGGCTGCCCGGCACCAAAAGCGCAGCGCCCACACCCTGGATGCTTCGTGCGACGATCAACACAGGAATGCTCGGCGCAATGCCGCAAACGACGGAAGCAACGGTAAATACCGACACACCCGTCATAAAGATCAGGCGGCGGCCAAACAGGTCGCCGAGCGACCCGCCAACTAGAATCAACGCACCTAAAAAGAGCCCATAAGACTCCACTACCCATTGAACATCCACTAAGGTGGCGTGGAAGCTTGCTTGCAGTGACGGGAGAGCGATATTGATCGCAGTACTGTCGATGAATGCCATGCTGGAAGCAAGAATGGTTGCCGTGAGGATCCAGGGCTTGGCTGCTTCTCTGCATGGAACTTCGGCTCCCGTTAATTGACTTACGGCGTCGCAGGGTATCCTCATAGAAATTATGGATGCTATCCATACGTTTCAGGCTCTTAATAGATCACTGCCAGGAACTTGGTGCTCCGGCCGTGTTACCGCCTAACCGGAACTTTGCGGTTTAAGCAGGAACTTCCGTATCGCCGAAAAACGGGCATGGTCGCGCTACATGCTGTCGGAGCGAGAGGATTTGCTGAGGCGGTGCTGCTTCTGCTGGGGATTCCGGTGGCGATGAAGTGGGGGCAGACTCGTTGGATTTCGAGTGAAACCCGACCGGCGACTGTCAATGCGGCGGAAGGCTGACGGCGGAGGGTGTCAACCGTTCCGCCGAGGCTTGCTCAAGTCGCGTGGCTGCATCTACCATCTGATAGTTGATTTACACTTCTGTCGGCGATAACCGCAGGTAATGTGGCGAACAGGATGGCCTGTTAGCCTAAGGATCTGCGACACAAACGGTCCTTCCATCGAAAGCATGAAACGAAGATCTGCAGCAGGTCGCGCGCAATCGGAAAACCAGGGTCATATGCTGATCGAAGAACGGCGACAGCATATTTTGTCTCTGATCCATCGTCAGGGTAGAGCATTAGTCGGCGACCTTTCTCGCGCGTTGCACATTTCGCAAATCACCATCCGGAAAGACTTCGATTACTTGCAATCGAAGGGACTCATCCAGCGAACGCATGGGGGCGCCTTGCGGCTGCAGTCCGAAGCGTTGTTCGATCCTTCGTTGCAGGAGAAACAGAAGCAGCATTCCCGGGAGAAGCAACGGATCGCGGCTGCAGCAGCGGAGATGGTTCAGGAAGGCCAATGCGTGATGCTCGACTCCGGAACCACTACCAGTGCGATCGCTCAGGCCCTCAAACGATTTTCACACCTCACAATAATTACCAATGCGGTGAATATCGCTGCTGATCTGGCCGGAACGAGCTTTGAGGTCATACTCATCGGCGGCAGCCTGCGGAAGAATTCATTTTCTCTCGTTGGACCGTTGGCAGAAGATGTGCTGGAGGAAATGCACGCGGACATTCTTTTTCTTGGGGTCGATGGATTTGATTCTGAAATAGGATTGACTACGCCGAATTTTCTGGAGTCAAGGGTGAATCGCGCGATGGTGAAAGCCTCTCGGCAGGTTGTCGCGGTCTGCGACTCCACGAAGTTCAACCGCCGCAGTTTGTCCCGGATAGTTCCCGTATCCGCCATTCATTGCGTCATTACTGACACCGACTTGCCGCCGGCAATTGCGGAAGGACTGCGAAACCAGAATCTGGAAGTGATCCTGGTTTAGAGCTATCCAATATGAACTCGGCATTGTGGACCGACTTGGCCCGCTCTCCTCTTGATCACAAGCGAGGTCGATTCTTGCTCCTGCCCCTGTCACTGGTAAATCTCTACGTTTTGAACAACCCGGCTGATAGCGCCATTCGGGCTGGGGGAATCAGGTTTAAGACCGAAATGAACTGAGGTGAACAAGCCTAGTAGCTGTCCGAAGATCACGTCGAGAATGGGCCGGTAAAGATCGGGAACATCGAAGACTCGCTCCGGCGAGACGATGTAGTCGGCTCTTCCCTCCAGGGCAGAGATGCCTGTTGTCGCGACAGCGACGCAAGTCCGCACTAGGGATTTATCGCGAATCTCATTCAAGAGGTCGAGCTCATACTTGCGCTGCTGCTCCTGGCTGGAGACGAAACTGACGAATAGAGTGTGCTGATCGAGGGCAGACATAGGTCCGTGGCGAAGCGCGAGTGTGGATTCAGAGAACGCTTGCACATTGCCGGCTGTAAGCTCGAGCAGTTTCAATGCCGATTCCATTCCCGCGCCGGCAAGCAAGCCCGACCCCACAAAGCAGGCGCGAGCGTATCCCCCATCTGCAAGCTCGGCGGCAATGTCGGCGCTCCGGAGCATAAAACTTTCCCCGGCCTCCGAGAGCGCCCCGCAGATTGGCTCGTAGGCCTCAACAGACCACGCATGCGCCAGGATCTGACCGGCCAGCAGCATGTTCGAAAAAGAACTCGTCATTGCAAGGCCGCGGTCATTGGTAGCCTCATCGAGGACGATAGCCAGACCCTTCTTCTGGCCATCGACAGATCGCGTCATCCGGCCTGCCGCATTGCAGGAGACGACAATATGGCGCACGGCGGGACAATCTGCCAACGCACGTTCCAGCACAGCGACGGACTCAGGGCTGTCGCCTGAGCGCGAGAATGAGATCCACAGATACAATTGCTGCGGCAAAATGTAATCAGTGAATCCCATGAGCAGATCGGGGCTCGATACAGGGATCACCTCGCACTGCCATTGGCGGCGCAGAAGATGATGCAAGGAGTGACCGATATAGTCGGAGGTTCCCGCACCGATCAGAAAAACTATGGGACGCTTGCCCGGCTCGTCCCGCAAACCTGAAGAGTTGAGGAAGTCTCTTATCTCAGGAAGCCGTGAACGCAATCCATCGAAGGTTACCTGCCATGAAGCCGGTTGCTGCATAATTTCGCGCGGCGTGTGTACAAGACCCCGCTCACGCTTTTCGTGATCAGACAAGTCGAGCAGTGCCAGCAGTGGATTCACGCTTTGGGCTCCCTTCCCACGATGAATGGATGATTGAGACGTAATCGGAGGAACGCCTGACAGCAGGAGGCGAGGTCCGCTTTCCGAAAGCAATCGTAACAAAACGTAACCCGCAATCGCAAGGCGAAAATCGCGCGCGCTGCACTTGCAAATCCGAGCTGTTTCGGTGGCTCGTAGGTCCGCAATCACTCGCCCTTTACTGAATTTCCGGGATTTGTAAACGTCAGCTCGGGAAATTCGTAGCGGCTCAAGAACTCATTGCGGTACGCAGCATCACGGAATGCTTCAGTTCCCCCGGGCTTCTGAGTCGAGAGCCCGCCGGTTATGTTTCCCGCCGATGCGCAGGCATGCAGATCGGCTCCGCTGAGCCAAGCCGCCAGAAACCCTGCATTGAAGCTGTCCCCGGCGCCAATGGTATCCACCGGATCGAGGGGAACGGATGCGACCTGAAAGCGCTCTTTACCGTGCTGCACTGTTGCTCCGGCACTTCCATTCTTGAGCGCAATCAAGGGCACTCGCAAGGAAAGCACATCCAGAGCCTCGCCGACCGTGTCTCGTCTTGCGATCCGGCGTACCTCGTCCGCATTCGGCAGCAAAAGATCAACATACTGCAGCAGCTCATCGAGGACCCCATCCCAGCGATCTTCGGGATCGTCGTTGGTATCGAGTGAGATGGTCAATCCGCGCTGCTTCAGCTCACGAAAGATCGCGGGCAGATCGGGCTGAAGAGCCTTGTGCAGGAAGAGCGAGGAGAGATGAAAGTGCCGTGCAGAGGCGAGATAGTCGAGGTCAAGATCGGCACTTTCATCTCTCC
>JABCZC010000010.1 GCA_013289875.1 Acidobacteriota bacterium
CACTCCCTTCCCGCATTTCTGGGAGCAGATGTTCGGTTCGGGACGCGCCATTCTCACGCTTCGCGAGAGCTACCGTGAGGATTTGCGCGCGGTAAAGCAGGTCGCCGATTTTCGCTATGTGCGCTTTCACGCCATTCTGCACGATGAGGTGGGAGTGTACAACGAGGATGAACACGGCGAGCCTGTGTATAACTTCGCCTATGTCGATCAGATATACGACGGGTTACTCGAAAACGGCGTCCGTCCTTTCGTCGAGATCAGCTTCATGCCAAAGAAGCTGGCGTTTAATCCCGATGCGCTGCATCCCTTCTGGTACAAGCAAAATGTGTCTCCACCCAAAAGCATGGAGAGGTGGGATGCGTTGATGACTCATTTCGCGCAGCATCTTGTCGACCGATACGGCATTGATGAAGTCTCGCAGTGGTACTTCGAAGTCTGGAACGAGCCGAACATCGATTTCTGGGGTGGCATTCCCCGCAAGCAGTCCTACTTCGACCTCTACGCTCACACTGCGCGTGCTCTGAAGGCTGTAAACCAGCGTCTGCGTGTAGGCGGTCCTGCCACTGCCGCCGCTGCGTGGGTGCCTGATTTCCTGAAATACGCCTCTGCCAATCACGTGTCCATTGATTTCGTCTCCACACATGGATACGCCGACGACACCGTCGAAAATCTCTTCGGCACCAATGAAGACATCCCGATGGACGATCGCGTCGCGCGCGCCATCGCGATGGTTCGCGGGCAGATTCAAGCTTCAGCCATGCCGAACCTGCCGTTGATGTGGACGGAGTGGAATGTTCAGGGTATGAACGAATCGCGCGACACCATTTTCGTTGGCCCCGCCCTGGCCAACACAATTCGCCAATGCCATGGCGTCGACATGTTGTCATTCTGGACTTTCTCCGACGTCTTCGAAGAGGGCGGCCCGATTCCTCAACCATTCGAGGGCCACTTTGGACTCCGCGCGAAAGGCGGAATCAACAAGCCCAGCTACTATGCCTATGGTCTGCTGCATCAGCTGGGCGATCAGCGCATCGCCAGCACATCGAACGACATCATCGCGACGAAAAGCACCGATGGATCGATTGAAATCGCTGCGTGGAACCTGGTCGACCCCGACAAGCAGGGAACTGCCCGCACGATGGAACTGACATTTCGTGATGTGTCGCCAAATGCAAAGATCACCTTCCAGCGCGTCGATAGCGATCACGGCAATGTGCTTCCACATTACGCCGCAATGGGTAAACCACTCGATCCCACGCCAGAGCAGGTAGATCAACTAAACCGCGAAACAGCGCTGCCACCCCCGGAAACGTCTGCGTTGAAGGACGGCAAACTTGAGTTATCACTGACTCCGAATGCGTTGGTATTAGTCAAGGTAGAAGCGAGATCTAAGTAGCTATAAGTTACTCGCAACAAGCCTATGCCAACTACTCCACATGTTGACGTTGTCGTTCTCGGAGCTGGCATCGCCGGACTTGCTGCTGCCCGCAAACTCGCCGAAGCCGGTCTGAGCGTCGTCCTGCTCGAAGCTCGCAGTCGCATCGGTGGCCGCATCTTCACCACGCGCACTCCCGCAACCGGCCTTCCAGTCGAACTCGGAGCGGAGTTCGTTCACGGCCGTCCGCCTGAACTGCTCGACCTCATTCATGAGGCGGGGCTCACCCTGTTCGAGCGCAAAGGCGAATTCCTTTGCTACGATGACGGTCGGATCGGCGACTGCGGCTTCTTTGACGAAGCCTTTCGCTTGCTCGACAACCTGCCCGCTTCTCCCGACATGACCTTCGCCGAATTCCTCGCTCAAAAGCAGTCCTCCGAACACGTGGCCGCGCGCGCCAAAGGATACGTCGAGGGTTTCAACGCAGCAGACGCAGCCATCATAGGCACTGCCGCGTTGCTGAAACAACAGCAGGCTGAGGAAGCCATCGCGGGCGACTGCTCCTTCCGCATCGTTGAGGGATACGATCGTCTCCCTGCTTACCTCCTCAACCGCTTCGTCACCGCCGGAGGCCAGGTCCATCTCGACACACCCGCTACGGCCATTCACTGGAAGCGGCGCGAAGTCGGCATTGAAACCGGCAATCCCAGCCTGCCCGAGATCCATGCGCCCCGCGCCATCATCGCCTTACCCCTTGGCGTCATGCAAGGCGACGTCGTCACCATCGAACCCGCACCGTCCGGCGCGCTTGCCGCCATCCGCAAACTCGCCATGGGCAATGCGACCCGAATCACCCTCGTATTCCGCGAGCGCTTCTGGGAGACCTCCACGCCCGACCTCAGCTTCCTGATCGCGCTGGAGAAAACGCCGCCAACATGGTGGACAGCGGCCCCGAATCCATCTCCCACGCTGACTGGCTGGATCGCTGGCCCTCGTGCTCTCTACGCCCCGACCGGCTCGGGGCTGAAAGACGCGGCGCTCTCTGCGTTATCCACAATCTTCCAGCGCGCCGACCTCGAATCACTTTTCGTCGGTTTTCACTCACACGACTGGCAGGCCGACCCTTTCAGCCTCGGCGCATACAGCTACGCGCCCCAGGGTGCGCTTCACGCATCCGACGAGCTGGCTACCCCGGTCGAGAACACGCTCTACTTCGCCGGCGAACACACCGACACCACCGGACATTGGGGAACAGTCCACGCCGCCTTGCGCTCTGGCCTGCGCGCCGCCGAGCAAGTAATTACCTCAACCTGATAGCTAATAGCTAATCGCTAATGGCTGTCTTTCATGTACACTTCGCAACGACCGATTTTTCGTTCTTCGAGGAGCCCTGAAAAAGCCATGTCTCGACCAAAATTTCCAGTTGCCATCGCACTTCTCGTAACCGCTTACATCCTGCCCGCCGTCTTTGCCCAGACCACCACGCTCGCCGCCACGCCACCCATGGGTTGGAACAGTTGGAACCACTTCGCAGGCAAGGTCAGCGATGCCGATGTACGCGCCGCGGCGGATGCGCTCGTTTCAACCGGCATGCGCGACGCCGGCTATATCTACGTCAACATCGACGACACATGGCAGGGCGAACGCGACGCGCAGGGAGTCATCCACGCCAACAATAAGTTTCCCGACATGAAAGCCCTTGCCGATTACGTTCACTCGAAGGGCCTCAAAATAGGTATTTACTCCTCGCCCGGTCCCCTCACCTGCGCTCACTACGCCGGCAGCTACCTGCATGAAGAACAGGACGCGAAGACCTACGCCGAATGGGGCTTCGACTTTCTCAAGTACGATCTGTGCGGGTTCCGCGAGATCATGAGGAAAGAGGCGCCCAACGACCCGCAGAAAGCCTTTGCCATGCAGAAAGACGCCTACGAAAAGATGCACAAGGCGCTCATCGCCACCGGACGTCCCATCCTATACAGCCTCTGCCAGTACGGATTGAACGATGTGTGGAAGTGGGGTACCGATGTTGGCGGCAACTCGTGGCGCACTACCGGAGACATCTCCGACCGCTACAGTCGCATGGCTGAAATCGGATTCTCCCAGGCGGGCCTCGCCAAATACGCAGGTCCCGGCCATTGGAACGATCCCGACATGCTTGAGATCGGCAACGGCGGAATGACTGAGGATCAGTACCGACAGCACATGACCCTTTGGGTCATCCTCGCCGCGCCCTTGCTCGCCGGTAACGACCTCAGCAAGATGACGCCCTCAACTCTGGCCCTCCTCATAAACAGGGAAGTCATCGCCGTCGACCAGGACCCGCTTGGCAAACAGGGCGACCGCGTCTCGGCGGTTGGTCCCACGGAGATCTGGTCCAAGCCTCTCTCGAACGGCGCATTGGTGGTCGGTCTGTTCAACCGCGCAGACGCTCCGTCGCCCATCACCCTCAAACTTCAGGATGTCGGCTTCGACAACAACGCCAAGCTCCGCGATCTGTGGAAGGGCAGCGAAGTCACCCCTAAGAACGGCGCGTATACCGTTACCGTTCCAGCCTATGGAGCCGTGCTGCTCAAGGTCAGCCGCTAGGGCATTTCGCCGACAGGCATATACCGCAGCCAATACCCTCAGGTTGCTCTTCCTTAAGAACAGCAACCTGGCGCGATTTATTGAGGCAGGCCATAACCGCGACCGCCAACAGCGTCGCAATCACACCGAAGAAGACCTGAATACCACTGTGATGGAACGAGCGGAGGTTGTCTCCGGCGCTTTTCCTGTCGTCTGTGCATCTTTGCCACAGACAGTGATCTCGTAGCGATCGCGAAAAACGATCCGGATGTGTTCCACGCGATCTCCTCGCTGGAAACAGAGATCGGGCACACAATGCGGCCGAACGAAACCCTGATTCAAATCGTGACGCGCAGACTCAGGGCGCAAAATGCGAGCGAAGAACAGCTGGGTTTCGAGTTATTGCCTTCCGAGTAGAGCTCGTCCTATGGCGGGTTGACGCCCGTGCCACTGAGATTGATGGTTTCGTAATTGGAAAGAGCGTCTTCGTCGCTCTGGTCAAGGATTGTCACTGGATAGGGTCCAAAGGTGCCAACGGCAGTAGGCATAAAACCCAAAGTTATCTCAGTCAGAGCTCCAGTAAATATTGACTGATTTGGCAGGAAAGGGCCGCCACCGCATACGGTGATACAAAAGATCGCGCCGGCGCTTGCAGGGCCCTTCGCGAACGCACTCGATCCAACCCCCACCGCACTCAGTGTGATCGAGCGACTGCTACCCACCACAACCTTTCCGAAGTCATAGGAGTAAACATATACGCTGTTGGTTGGCGCTACAACAAACTGCCCGCCCGCGATTCCAGGGTCTTGTCCACTTATCGTGCCGCCCTCTGCACATTGGAGATTGGTTGGATCGGTGAGGCCGAACCCGATGACTTTTTCTAGTTTGTAGCCCGGAACTACGGCGACAGTCCCGCGCTCCGCATCCGCAAAAAAGAGAGCGCCGCATGGATAGACGGCAAGGCCGGTCGGCTGTTTTGTATCTGTCGGGACCAGACTGTGCGCGCCTGCAGGAGAGAACTTCAGTATGGCCCCGTGGGTAGCATTCGGGCTCGTGCCATAGCCGGCATAGACGTTGTTGAACAGGTCAGTAGCAACCGAGAGCAGCGAAGTATAGCCGCCATTGGTCACGGGGGTAGCAAAGACAGCTTCGCTGTCATCCGGCGCTACTCTCACGATGTCGTCCCCGTTGAGGACGTAGAGATTGCCCAGGCCATCCATCGCCGAACCGATCGGGTCGGCAATGTCAGTGGCGATGCGGGAAGTCGAGCCATCCGCAGCGACGCGCAGAGTCCCCGCGACGCCTCGTTGCGTCACATAGAGATTTCCCTGTGCGTCCACGTCGGCTCCGCGGACGTTCTGCAAGCCGGAGACGATCTCGTTTCCGTTGTGAGTTACGCTGCCCGTCTTGCTGTTAAGAGCGAAAGTTCCGCATGGGCAGCGCGAGGTCACCGTCTGTGCGGCGGTCTGTGCAGCGGGCTGAAAGATGGGATGCGCCCTCAGATCCGGTGCGGGCAGGTAATAGGACGAGTATCCTCCGTCTGTGGCAGTTGCAACCAGAGGGATGCTCAGCGTTGTTACGTTGTTCTGGTCAGTGAGATTGAGGGTGCCACTCGCGTAGCCCAGAAAGAAAACAGGCCAGAAGTAGAGATAGAGCTGGGCCTGGTCCACCAATGGACCGCTGCCGGACTGTATGTCACCTTCAACGAACGGGCCGGCGGGCTCTTGCGAAAGCACCCAAGTTATGTTAGGCGTTGCGCCGAAGTTGAGCGTAAATTGAGGAGGATAAAATCCGAAATAGCCCGCCTGATCCAGCACGCCGAAATTCACAGTGCCGAGCTGAATCTGAATCAAGCTTGGGCCGTCGACGTAGTAAAGACTGCCGAGGGCATCCTGAGCGATGGGCACGGTGGGTATGCCGGCAGTGTAGAGGGCGTGCTTGTATCCACTGGTTGAGCTGATGACGACCTTTCCATGTCCAGCGATGTTGGCCTCAACAATGGGGTTGCCCTGCGGGTCCACGAAAAAGCCTTCAAGAACTGCGCTTCCCAGATCGGGCAGGAAGTTGCGCAACGGGGCGGAAAGCGTGCCTGCGCTGATGCCGCTGGTGCTGTAGCTATAGAGTTGCGCCGAGTAAGCGCCGTTTTGCACGCTGAGGATATAGAGATGCGCAGTGCCTGGCGATCCCGGGCCGAATCCCAGCAAAGCGGCGCCGGGGATTGTCGCCATGACGGCGGGCACACCGTTGTCGGGAATCTCGACGAGCTGATCTCCGCTGAGCAGGAACAGATTATTCCCATTATCAAGTGCGATAGCGTGCTGCTTGCTCACCGACGCTAATACCGTTGTAGTGCGCGTCGGCCAGGCGGCAATTTTGAGCAGGCGTCCCGTTCCGATGTCGGCCACAAAAACATCGCCGAGGAAATCGACTGCAATGAGCGGCTGGCTGAGGCTGGATGCGATAGTTGTGCTGGTTCCGGAGGGTGTGACCTCAATAACGCGACCAGCGACTGCGTCAGCGTAATACTGGTTGCCATCGGCATCGACGCCAATGCCGCTGATATTCGCCATAGGAACGGGTACCTTACCGATAGCTACAGGGTTTGTTCCCAGGAAGACTGGACCAGCCGAGTGCGCGATAGCCGGTGCCATGAGAAGACTGGTGAGAACGAGAAAGAATCCGGAACGGAACCTGGAGGTGGGCGAGGGCATAGCAGCCTCCTTGCGTTGTGAGACGTGATCTTTCGATATCTGCCCAGTCTTCAGGGCTCAGGTTGTGGGGCCAGGGCTAAACCTTGCTGAAGGGACTGCGGATTCCAATGCGAGGTTGCCGAACAGCCAACGGCATGATAGCGCGGTTCTGTTTCTGTTGCTATGAGTTTTCAAAAGTCCTTGAAAATAAAGCCGGCGAAATGGCAGGGGTGGCTCAGTGATCCATTATTGTCGTGACTGCTGTTGCGATAGCCCGAGTATGATCGTGGCGTCGAGTCATCTCTTTTCCGTAGGGGGGTGCCGGCTAATTTTGAGCGGGTACTTCTACACTTTTCCAATCAGCACCGGACGTAACCCAGAACTTCTCACCCGACACAAACTTGCGCTGCGAGCAGTCCAGTAAGTTCCCCGATTGGCTGATCATTTCCGCATAATCAGCGAGCGCGGCGGCCTACACCGGGCGCGCAATCCGCGCCCTGTACAATGCACTATGACGAAACGGGTTGCCCGTCACGAAGCGCCAAAACCCAAGCCTGCCGCGCACGGGAAAGATGTCTCATTTAGCGAGCTTTATGTTCAGCTCTCCCGCAGGCTCGACGACATTGCGGTCAAACTGGAAAAGCGACGTCAGCGTGGATTGCTATCAACCAAGCCCTTAATCGAAGAACTTCACGTTATCGCCGCGACTCTAAAGTTTATCGACGCGTACGTTAAGTGTGTTTACACCGTTCCAAAAACCCGCCCCCCGGAGCTCCTATAGGCGCCTGAGTCGTCGATCCGTCGGAAGTGATTAGGTGAAGCGGCAGAGAGGGAGCAGTTGTGCAAGGCCTCGATCATCGCACCGCCAGCGGCGCGAAATAGAGGCTGTGCGTCGGGTGCGCAGTTGTTGTGCTATCGCTCGTGTCGGCGTATCAGGTTTTCTGACCGGTGACTGAAAAAGTGCGCGGCTTTTAAAAGATGACGGGGAGTTCGGTAAGGCCGCGCAGTTCGACGGCTGGCCGCCATTGCAGAGTTTCGGGCGGCACTGCGAGTTGCAAATTCGGCAAACGATTAAGTAAGGTTTCAAACGCAATTTCACCCTCCAATCGCGCTAGTGGCGCTCCCAAACAGTAGTGAATACCTTGACCGAACGCGACGTGTTTCGCGTCGTCTCGCACGAGGTTTAATTGCTCTGGATTGCTTGTGCAAAAAGGATCGTGGTTGGCGGCTCCCAGCACCAACAGAAGGTGACTGCCGGACGGAATCTCCTGTCCGGCAATTCGGAGTTTTTCGGCTGCGTACCGATTTACCATCTGCACCGGATTCACGAAACGCAGAAGCTCTTCGATTGTGGGCTTGATCAGCGCCGGGTCCTGCTTTAGCTTTTCGAGCTGCTCGGGATTCAGCAGCAGGGCCAACAAGCCATTGCCAATCAGATTCGCCGTGGTTTCATGTCCGGCAACAAGCAGCAGCACCAGCGTGCTGACCACTTCGGCATCGCTCAAGCGGTCGCCCTTATCCTCCGCCTCAATCAACTGCGTGACGACGTCCGGCCGCGGATTTTTGCGGTGGTCATCTACCACCTTGCGTATGTACTGAACCAATTGAGCCAGATGGGGAGTGATAACCGTATGTTCACTGCTGAGGGCGCCCGAGTTGATGAGATCGCCGGACCACTTGCGGACTTTATCTTGATCCTTCTCCGCTACGCCTAGCATCTCGCTGATGACGCGGACCGGCATCGGAAAAGCAAACTCGGAGATGAACTCCATTTTCCCCTTCGCCTGGACTTTGTCGATCAATTCATCGGCAATCTGCTGAATGCGGCCGCGCAGCTCGCGAACATACTTGGGCTTAAATGCTTCGTTGGCGAGCGAACGCAGTCGGCCATGCTCCGGGGGATCGGCGCGAAGCATGTTTTTGCCACGGACACCGCCGATTCCCAGCAGCTCCCAAAAACTTTTCCCGCGCGCGTTGCGGATATCCTTCACCAGCCGAGTGTCCTTCAGGCCGGCGATCACGTCCTCGTAGCGGCTGACCACGTACACTTCGGTTCCATTCGGGAGAGAGGTTTTATAGACCGGCATATCGCGCCGGAGTTTTTCGTAGGAAACGTATGGGTTTGCCCTGTACTCGGCCGTCGCAAAGGGACCAGACGATTTCTTTCTCATGACCGCTCAATTCTAATCGCGTGGAGTATTTTCCAAGCATTCTCCGCGAGCTCGCCGCTCTAGCATTTGTCCGCATCTTCGGCAGCTCGCTATGCCGGTGAAACGTCAGAGGAAGCGCACACGCGAACTTGAGGTTCAGGCCTCATGGCGCAGCGCCGCGACCGGATCCAGATTACCGGCCCTGGAGGCCGGCAGCCACGCGGCCAACATGGCAGTACCAGCAAGAACGATAACCACCATCGCCAGGGAGGTCGCGTCAAACGACGCTTTCGCGAACACCTGGAACCGCACAATCCGCTCGAGCGCAATACTTCCAGACAATCCGATCACGAGGCCGAGCGCCGCCACTTTTGCGACCATCAGCAGGACTAATTTCAGAATGTCGCCTCGCTTCGCGCCCAACGCCATCCGCACGCCGATTTCATGCACCCTCTGCGATACGTTGTAAGAGATAACACTATAAATTCCAATCGCCGCGAGCGATAGGCCCAGGGCTGCGAACCCGGTAAGAAGGGCCATAGTGAAGCGTGGCTGCTGCGTCTCGTCGCCCAAGACCTCGTCGAGAGTGACGGGCCGACCAAGCGCGAGATCCTTGTCCAGTTCACGGACCTTCTCTCGCACACCATTCAGGGCCGTCATCGGGTCTCCAAATGTGCGCACGGCCAGCTGGCGGTCGGGAGGTCCAAACATCGTATACGGCAGATAGATTGCCGGCACGGTTGCGTCGCCGAGTCCAGCGTTCTTTATATCGCCGACCACGCCCACGATCGTGACATCGGGAGTAATTCCCGCCGCTTTGAACACAGACTCTGGCGTGGGCCCTATGAGAGCGTCAATCTGCATATGCCTGCCGGTGGGATCTTCTCCGGAAGGCCAGAGCCTCGCCGCGCTCTCATTAATGAGCGCCACGTGCATTCCGTTCTCCAGTTCCGCTTCGGTGAATTCGCGGCCACGTTTCAAGGGAATACCAAGGGTTTGCGGATACTGGCTGCTAATCAGTGAGACGATGATCTTCCGGTCATCGCTGGATGGCTGCCCTTCGAACGAATATGAGGACCGCCAGTTACTATATGGCATGCCGCCGTTTCCCAGGGCGGCTGACTCCACGCCTGGCAGGCTCATGACACTTTGCAACAGATTCCGGTCGAACATATTCCGCTGCTCGAGGCTCGTGTATTGCTTCGGCGGAAGGGTCAGGTCCATTCGCAGCACTCTCTCGGGTTGAAATCCGGGATCGGTGCGAAGCACCTGAACAAAGCTGCGAATGGCAAGGCTGGCGCCTGCCAGTAGGAACACTGAGAGAGAGATTTCGGCAATCACCAGCCAGTTGCGCAGGGTTTGTGCGCGAGCGCTCCCGGTGGCGCCACCTCCGCCATCTTTCAAGGTTTCGACCAGGTCGGGCCGTGAAGAACGAAGAGCAGGAGCTAGACCGAAAAGGATGCCGGTCAACATGGATACGGCAAGGGAGAACAGTAGGACATATTCGTTGATGGTGATGCGCGCCTCGTTGGGCACATAGTCAGGCGGAATCAGGGCGACAACGATACGCGTAGACGCAACCGCAAACATGACGCCTAACGCGCCGCCCAGGACCGATAAGATTACGCTTTCCGTCAGCAGTAGACGCACCAGGCGTGCCCTGCCGGCTCCAATGGCCAGGCGCATTGCAATTTCTCTCGCTCTTGCAGTCGTGCGCGCCAGTTGCAGGTTGGCAACGTTCACGCAGGCGATGAGCAGGAGCAGACCTACGGCAACCAGCAGCAGATGCAGGCTCGCGCTCATCTGGCCGCTGGCTTGCGTGATATCCATGTAATTCAGCAGCACCGTGCGTAAATGGCCCTTGGGAAACTCTCGCGGGTATTGAGCGGCCAAACGAATGTTCAATTCGTTCAATTGCTGCTCCGCAACTTGTTTCGTGATCCCGGGCCGGAGCCGCATGATGACGTGAACAAATGTGTCGTCCGCCATATGCATCGGCAACGGCAACCAGAACGAATCATTAGTCCACCATCCGAATCTCGGCGGCATTACACCGATGACGGTATACGGAACGTCATTCACCACAATTTTCTTGCCCAGCGCGTGCACATCGCTGTTGAAGACGCGCTGCCAGAAACTGTAGGTGAGCACTACAACCGCATCGGGCTCACCGCCGGCATGGATGTCGAAGGGTTGAATCGTTCGCCCGATAACGGGTTTTACTCCGATAAAGTTGAAAGCCCCACCCGTCAAATACACTCCATTGACGCTCTCCGGGTTGGTGCCGCCGGTTAACAGCACCGGTCTTGGGCTGGTGGCCATTACCTCAGCGAATGAAGATAGTTTCTGAATCTCGACAAATTCGCGCAGCGGATAAGGATGCCAGAAGCGTGCAGAGTCGTTGGCCCCAAGCACGGCCGGTGCCCATATCTCATTTGGTCTGCTGTAGGGATAGGGCGCGATAAGCACCCCATAAACAACACTGAACAACGAGATGCTGGTCCCAATGCCCAACATCAACGACAGCAGGGCTACAACCGTAAATCCGGGGCTCTTTTTCAAGCCGCGCAGCGCGTAGCGCACGTCCTGCCATAACCGCTCCGGCCATAGCCAGCCCCAGACTTCGCGGGATTTGTCGACCGCGAGCGGAACATTGCCGAACTTCCTCATCGCCGCCTGGCGGGCGGCCTCAGTGGACATACCGGCTTCGATATTTTCCTGAGTTTCGAAGTCAATGTGGGTCTGGATTTCCTTCTCTAACCGGCCGCCACGTCTTTTCCACCAGATCATGACGAGAATCCTTTCGTGGGAATCCGTTGCTACTTGCTTTCCTCGGCGAGGGGAGCGAGGATGCGCGCAACGGCATCCGAGAACCGCTGCCATTTCGAAGTCTCGGCAAAGAGTTTCTTCCGGCCCTTTGCAGTGAGTCTGTAGAACCGCGCTTTGCGGTTGTTTTCAGATATCCCATCCTCCGCCACGATCAGGCCTTGCTTAAGAAGCCGCTGCAGCGCCGGATATAAAGATCCGTGGCCCACCTGCAGCACCTCCTCGGACCTGCGTTCAATAGACCGCGCTATGGCATGCCCATGCGCATGCCCGAACGCAAGCGTCTGCAGGATCAGCAAGTCAAGGGTGCCTTGCAGAAGTTCCAGCTCGTTATCTATTTCTCTAGTCGTCATTCGACCTGAGCCTAACCAACTCTTCGGCCGAATGTCAAGGGGAATGGCAGATTGCTTGGGGCATACGCATGCGCTACTACACGCTGGCCGCGGGGGCGCCGATTCGAGTTGCGGGAGCTGTGGAAGAATCCAGGAATCTCAGCGACGACCATTTGGATTCTGGCGCGGGTGAATATTATCCCGAGACAGAACTGATCTTCGATCCAGAGCCCATGTTCATTCCCCGGTTATTTTCATTCCACGATTTGGTGCTGAAGATGATCAGGGACCGGTACATCGACAGGTGCCGATGGCAAAGGCGCAGACGAGAATAATGGGCCTAGCCCTTCCACCAGAGTCGGGTGGGCCCAAATGGCATCGCGGAGCGCGGTGTAAGGCAATCCCGCAATCATGGCAGCCTGCACCGATGCCATAATCTCTCCACCATCCACGGCCAGGGCTGTGAAACCAAGGATACGATCGCCGTTTACCTCGACCAGCGCCTTTAAGAATCCACGCGTTTCAGAGAGCGTGCGCGCTCGGAGCACCCGTTCCATCGGGATCTTGAATAAGCGGTAAGTGATTCCTTGCGCTTTTGCTTCCTTCTCAGTCAGGCCTACACGCGCAAGTTCCGGATCGGTAAAAAGGGTGTAGGGAATCAGCCTGCTTGTTGTTACGTGATTGCCTCCGGTGAGGTTGTCACGAACCACACGAAAGTCATCAACGCTGACGTGCGTAAACTGAGGACTTCCCGCTGCTTCGCCGATGGCCCAAACGCCGGGCGCAGTTGTCTCGAGCCGTTCGTTGACCTTGATGTAGCCGCGATCGGTTACTTGAATGCCGGCCAATTCCAGTCCGATGTTCTCCGTGTTTGGCCGTCGCCCCCCCGCGACAAGCAGATGACTGCCTGCAAGAATTTTTTCCTTCCCGTCTTGTTCAATCGCGACAGTCACTGAATCGCCTGATTGTCCCGAAATCCGTTTCACACGTGCATTCAAGATCGTGTCGATCTCCTCGTCCCGGAACAAATTGGCAAGAGCTTCCGTCACGTCATCGTCTTCTCTGTGCAGCAAACGGTCATTTCGATCAATGACGGTAACCTTGCTGCCGAACCGGCGCATCCCTTGCGATAGTTCCAGGCCGACATAGCCGCCGCCGATCACAATAAGGTGCGTGGGAATCTGATCCAATTCGAGTGCCTCGATATGCGTGAGTGGCTGCGCCTCGGCCATGCCCGGAGTCGATTCCAATGCAGCCCGCGTACCGGTGCTGACGATGACATTCGCTCCGCGGAGGCGGCGAATAGTTCCGTCAAGGAGAGTGACTTCCAGAGTCTTAGGGCTTACGAAGCGCCCCGATCCCAGGATGAATTCCGCTCCGGTCTGCTTGTAGTTGTCGAGGTATATATTATTCAAGCCCGATACCATCGCGCGTTTTCGGGCGCGTACCGCCGACATGTCAACATGGAAGCCGTCTGCGACGAGACCGAATTCTTTGCCTCGACGAAAGTACGACGCTACCCTCGCACTGTGGAGAATGTTCTTACTCGGTAGACAGGCAATGTTCGGGCATGATCCTCCTATGTACTTGCGCTCGATCACCGCAACTCGCTGTCCTTCACTCGCAAATGTCCATGCGGCAACCGTGGATCCAGTGCCGCCGCCGAGAATCACCAGATCGTACTCTTCCAAAGCTGGGGCCTGGCTTGTATGGGTTGAAGAAAGTGTTTCGCTCCGATTCATGTGCATTTCCTCCGGTTTGCAGGTTTGTCATGGTTGGAGTGGGATATCTAGATGCCCTTGACCTCGCCACCGTCTATTCGTACCGACGTGCCGGTCATCCATTTCGCCGCCGGCGAGACCATGAAGGCCATAAGGTCAGCAATTTCTTCCGGCTTGCCGTAACGACTGATGCCTGCTTCCTCTGGAAACTTCTGGGTCGCCTCTTCGACGCTCATTTTGTGTGCCCGCGCCCATTTCTCCAGAAAGGAGCGCCGTCGTCCCGTCATGACCGCGCCGGGCACAATGCTGTTGACCTGAACGCCGTCCTTGATCCCTTGCTCTGCGAATGCTTTTGCGAGTGCGATGATCGCTGCATTGGTCGCCGCTACGGCGGCGAAAGCGGGTTTTGGGTCGAGAGCAGCACTTCCCGACATGAACACTACTGAACCCTTTGACTCCTTGAGTGCCTCCCAGGCATGAATCGTTAGACGGCGAGCGCCATGGAGTTTCAACTCCATACCTGCTTGCCATTGCTCGTCCGTCATTTCGAACAAATCGATCTGCGGCACCGCACCTGCGATATTCAACAACGCATCGATCTTGCCGAACCGGGCAAGAGCTGCCTGGACAAGGATCTGGGCAGATTCGGGTTTGCTCAAGTCGAGATCGCAGACAAGGGATTCTGCTCCCATGGTCTTCACAGCGGCAGCTACCTCAGATAACTCGTCGGCGCTTCGCGCAGCGAGTACAACCGCAGAAAAGTCGCGAGCCAGACGAATAGCAGTCGAACGGCCTATTCCTTGGCTCGCTCCGGTGACAATCGCAACGGAATTGCTCATGAAATTATCCTCTTTTTGTCTCCTTCAGAGCCTTACGACCATCTTTCCGTTCGCTTCATTGGCTTCCATAACGCGATGGGCTTCTCGAATGTCCTCAAAGCGGAAGACTCTCGATGGCTTTGCGTTGAATTTGCCCGCCGCCACCTTCTGCGCAATGGCCTGGAGCGGAACATCCGAGAGCCATGCCTTCACCTGAATGACTACGTGACCTGGCTTCGGCTCAGGCTCGGGAATCTCCTTGATGACTAAACTGTCCAAACCACCGAAATGGTCGAGTACGATGGCTCGCATGTGACTCTCCTTTTTCTCAAACTCTTAATTGGAATGCCCGGCAAGCTCTTGAGCCTTCTGTCACGCGCTATGGAGCACGCGTCCCAGCTTTGGTGCCGTATGAGAGCGTTGCTTTGGCGGCTTCCAGGATGATGTTCGCTACCTCATCTGGAGCTGTGAGCAAAGGGGTGTGGTCGACCTTGAGGGCGTGGATGGTCGCATCCATGCGCTCAGCCATGAAATGCTGTGTTTTGGGGTTAATCATGCGGTCTTCTTCCGCAATCAGGAACCATGAAGGCCTTGATTTCCACGCAGGTTTGGGAGCTGGTTCCTGGATGCTCTTCAGCGCGATCGGTCTCTGTACCGCTTTGGACAATGCGATTTGCTCTGCTGTCGCATTTTGTGCGAAGGCATTGGCAAACCCGTCTTCCGGCATCCAGATCAAGCCGTCGGCATCTGGCGCAAGCTTAGGGGCCTTGGCGTGCGGTTCATCACGATAAAAGACCTGAGCCACGGTTTCTCCTTCATCTGGGGCGAGGGCAGCGATGAACACTAACGCCTTCACTTGTTCCTCCGTAGCGGTTGCAATAACAGCGCCCGCATAAGCATGGGCAGCCAGGATCACCGGCCCTTTTGTTCGTGCAACCGTACGTTTAAGCGCGGCAGCGTCGTCGCTGAGAGATGTCAAAGGAATCTGCGCGGCAACAACCTGGAGTCCCTGTTGTTCAAGGGCGAGGATAACTTCGGCCCAACTCGAACCGTCGGCCCACGCTCCGTGAACCAGCACGACCGTACCGTTTTGAAGAGAGGAATTCATCTCGATACCGCCCCATCTGCGCCGCGCGAGAGGCCGTTTTCCTCAAGAAACTCCCTCATCGCGGCGGCAATCTCCACGACATGCGTTTCTGTAGCAAAATGCCCGGTATCGAGGAACTGGACCTGTGCATTCGGCAAATCTTTTCGAAATGCCTCTGCTCCGGCCGGGATGAAGAATGGATCGTTCTTGCCCCAGATCGCCAGCAAAGGTGGCTGCGATTTGCGAAAATACTCCTGAAACTTCGGATAAAGCTTCACATTCGAGGCGTAATCCAGAAACAAATCGAGTTGAATTTCTATATTCCCCGGACGCTGGAACAAAGCCGTATCCAATGTGTAGGACTCCGGCGCTACGCTTTGAGGATTCGCCACTCCGTGCGTGTATTGCCAGCGAGTTGTTTCCAGCGTCATGATGTTTTGCCGGAGCACCTCCCTGTTTTCCGCCGTGGGCTCAGACCAATATTTTCTTATCGGTCCCCAAGCATCGCCGAGGCCGTCTTCGTAGGCGTTGCCATTCTGTGAAACGATCGCTGTAACTCGTCTTGGATGGGCCATCGCCAGACGCAGGCCTGTCGGGGCTCCGTAGTCAAAGATATAGATTGCATAGCGGTTGAGACCGAGCGCATCAGTGAAGGCCTCGATCGTATGGGCGAGTGCATCGAATGTGTACGTATACTTCCGCTCGGCTGGTACCTCTGTGAATCCAAACCCGGGCAAGTCGGGCGCGATCACGCGATAGCGATCAGCAAGTCGGGGAATGAGTTCGCGAAACATGAATGATGATGTCGGGAACCCATGGAGCAGGAGAATCACCGGCGCACTCGGATCGCCTGCGGCTCGGTAGAAGACTTGCACGCCGTCCGCTTTGACCTTCTGAATACATGTCAAAGGGATCGAAAGCTCCCGCCCTGACGGGGCGCGTTGCGCGGTTTGCGTTGAAAGAACCTGGCTCATAAAATTCCTCCTCACTTTTGCTGGTTAGATTGCTGCCTCGTCCTACTTCTGCGAAATCGTCTGATTCACCGTGGTTGAGTTAGGCTCGCCGTTCCATCTACTTCGCCTAAATACGTGAAAGGGCCTGGCTCATGAGAATCGCTCTCGTATCCGGTGCCTCATCGTGAGGCGTCGTCAAACACTTCGTCTCTGGTGCATTCGAACTGCCAAATGGGCACAAATCTTGCTCGGAAGCATGCTGTCGAGGTAAACCGTTCTGGCTTTTCAAGTTCTCTTTAGAGGGAGATTTGGAAATGTCGAACCCCAACTGACGAATTCGCGACGGATGTCTGACTCTGGTGAATTTTGGTCGCGAACTTCCGTCGCACAAATGCCCGTCCGCAACGACAGCCGTTGGAACGCTCACTGCTAGCCTGCGCACTTAAGCGAATCCACAGCGCGACGGGCGTCAAATATCCGAGAGTAGGTAGTCATGCCGATGAGGATTGCTTGGACTGCCAAACGTATCCCGGTGATGGTTCACGACAACGCTTTTTCTGGTGAGGGTTTCGGACGGCTTATGCGCAGCTTTCGCATTCTGTAGACTAACGAGGTGCGCTGCATTCCCAGTCGCGCTGCGGCGCCATTTCGACCGCCGACTACCCAATTGCTCGCATCGAGCGCACGGAGAATATGGTCTCGTTCTACCTCTTCAAGGCCTGTCATCGGGACGTTGACTCTCTTTTGAGCGCTGAACGGTTCCAGTTCGGAAATTGGAGCGCGCAATACCGTGTGAGGGGAAAGAATCACTGCTCGTTCTACGAAATTCTGCAACTCACGCACATTCCCTGGCCAGCGATATCGTACTAGAGCATCCATCGTCTCTATAGGAATTTGGTCGATACTCTTGTTCATTCGTCGAGCGTAGTGGGCTATAAAATGCCGCACAAGCTGCGGGATGTCCTCGCTGCGTTGCCGCAAGGGCGGGACGTGGATGGGAAACACCTTCAGCCGATAATAGAGGTCCTCGCGAAATGTCAGCTGCTTCACCATACTGGCCAAATCACGATGCGTGGCAGCGATCAGACGGACGTCAACCTTGTGCGTGCGGTTGCTGCCGAGCCTTTCGAATTCCTGCTCTTGCAGGACGCGCAGTAATTTCGCTTGAAGTTCCAGAGGGATGTCGCCGACTTCGTCCAGAAAGAGTGTTCCCTTATTCGCAAGTTCGAAGCGTCCGATTTTCTGCGCGATCGCTCCGGTAAATGCTCCCTTTTCATGGCCGAACAGTTCGCTTTCCAGAAGCCCGAGGGGAATTGCGGCGCAGTTGAGTTTGACAAATGCCCTTTGCCGGCGGCCACTCAGATTGTGAATTGCGCGCGCAATGAGCTCTTTACCGGTTCCCGTCTCGCCCAGGATCAGCACGCTCGAATCCGTCGGTGCCACCACTGACACCAGGTCCAACGCGGTCTTCAAAGCGGGACTCTCGCCAACAATTGCTCCGAATTCAGCGCGGATCTCCTCCTCGAGATACAGTCTCTGTTCCGCCTCTTTGTCTCTGTCCTTTATCGCAATTTCGTACTCCAGCGCATTCTCAACGGCAGTGGCAACCTGGCGGGCCACCTGTTCCAGAAAGGCAAACTCATCCTCGGCGAAAGCTCTTTCCGAGCGGCTGAAAGCACCCAAAACACCGATCACGCCCTTTCGACCGATGAGTGGTAGTTCGCATCCGGACTTCAGGCCCTCCGCCAGCACTTGCTCGAAGAAGATTTGCCCTTCGCTGTTTCCAAAACTCTCAGGGTCATGTTCGAGGTCCTCGAGTCTATTTATTAGTTGATTCTTGCCGGACAAGAAGGCTTTACCACAGGTCGAGCCCTTGATCGGAACAAGCGTGCCGTCGTGGATTGCGCCTCGACCTTCCGGGTTGTAAAGAATGGTCACCCGCAATTGGCCACCATCGGCGTGTGGCAAGAGCAAGGCGCAAAAATCACATCGCGTTACGCTAAGCAAATTTGTGGAAAGTGCCTCAAGCAAATGGCCGAGATCAAGCTTGGATGTCATGCTGTTCGTAATTCCAAGAAGCAAGCGCAGTCGATCGCGTTCATGCCGCAGCTTTTGTTCATTCATGTGCCGCTCAATTGCGATTTTCGCAATGTGACTGGCATTCTCGATCAACTGCAGATCGGGAGCGCCAGGGCTACGCGCTTCGCGATAATGAATGGCGAAAGTCCCCAGGACTTTACCATCGCTCGTAAACAGGGGTCGCGACCACACTGCACGAATTCCATAGGGCAAGAGCAGGTGACGATAATGATCCCAGATGGGGTCTTTGAGGATATCTGTCGCATATACCGGCTCCCTTCGATAAACAGCTGTTCCGCAGGATCCCCCTTTTGGACCAATAAGCATTGACCCTACGTGAGTGCTGAATCCGGGAAGACTGGGAGCCGCCGCGCAATGGAGTTGCCTTCCATCCTCATGAGGAAGCCAGATGCTACACAAAGTGCCTTCGCCTTGAGATTCAACCAATTGAGCAATGATCGTCAGAACTTCGGACAGGGGAGATCCAGCAAGAATCAACTTCAGAATGTTAAGTACAGACTCGCTGGAAAAGAGGGCCGACTCGTTCTGCGCCTGTTCAACTATCGATGAAAATTGTGCGGGAGACTGCGTTGCTCTCTCCATGAGCTTTCCTTTCTCGGCGACACCTCCAGAAAGGAGGATGCTCCACAGCCGGGCGAGGGATCGCTGAAATATATTGGTCTGCCGATCGCTCTAACAGATCCCAGCCTGCTGCATCTTCAAATTGTAGGACCCGGTGTCAAGTTAGATGCTCGACCAGGTCGGCTGGGATTCGAACCTCAGAACGGGAAGCTGAGTTCGGAAATTCCAGCCCCCCTTGAGCGTATTCTGCAAGATCGAGTTGACCGATCGCACAGAAATCCCGGCCAAGCCTGCGATCTGTGTCGCCGTCATATTCCGGGGGGCCAAACCAACGCAAGGAGAATGACTAATATGGAAGTCTGGTGAGAGCGAGTCGCAGCCGAGGTCCGCTGGTCTCCTTTTGCCCGGCGGCGTACACTGCGAGTTACGCAAGGTAAGGGAGGCGAGACATGGACGCTGCGACAATGGCCTCCTTCGAAAAGACCCGTAGTCTCTCGCATCAGGCAGTCCGATCTCTCTGCTACGCGCCCTTCGTTAATCTTTTCTTTGACCGGCTCGGCGACGCTCGCGTGTGCTGCTGGAACTGGAAGGTTCCGGTGGGAAATGTTCTCAGGAACACTATGGATGAGATATGGAACGGTCCTGAGATCAATCAGCTCAGAGAAAAGCTTGCTGCCTATGAGCTTGCAAAGGGCTGTGAGTTCTGTGAGTTTCAGACCGCGGACGGCGTCCTCGGCGGCGCCAAGATGACGCAATTCGATCGCTTCCAAGTTTCTGCCCCCTCGCCGGCATGGCCAAAACAAATCGAATTCTCCATCAGCAACGCATGCAACCTCGAATGCGTTATGTGCGATGGCAATCACTCGTCGGCCATTCGCGCGCATCGAGAGAATCGCCCACCAATGCCACGTCTCTATTCCGACGCCTTTCTCGAGTCGATGCGCCCCTACCTGGCGCACCTCGCGCACGCCAAGTTCCTGGGTGGGGAACCTTTTCTGGTGACTGAGCACTTTCGCATCTGGGACATGATGCTCGAGGACGGCCTGACCACAACCTGTCATGTGACGACCAATGGAACTCAATACAACGATCGCATCCAGCGCTATCTGGATCGGCTCCGCTTTGCATTCGCCATATCGTTGGACGCTGCCACCAAGGAAACCTATGAGGTTATCCGTGTGAACGCCTCGTTTGACGAAGTCATGGCCAACAGTCGGCGATTCAGGCAGTATGCCCGAGAACGGAAAACCGCATTCGGATTTACTTTTTGCCTCATGCGATCGAATTGGCATGAGTTCGGCCAGTTGTGCATGATGGCGGATGAGTGGGATGCGAATATGTCCGTCAATACCGTTCATAAGCCCGCCTCGCTCGGAATCTACACGCTGCCTGTGGCGGAACTTCGATTGGTCCTCGACGGACTGGAGCGTCAGGCCGGCGACCTAGACCGGCGACTGGTCCGTAACAAGAAAGTCTGGTTCGATGAGGTCGAGCGGATTCGCGCAAGAGTGCGCTCCGGCGACCGGCCGACCGGTCTGATCGTGATTGAGCCCGCTTCTCCTCGCGCGCAATCCGTCTCTGCTTAGCCGCACCCCGCTCGGTGATACGATTGGACCGCGGAGGGGCGATGGTTACAACATTGGCCGTGAATATCATGGACGGCGACAAAGTCGTCGCTTCCCGGGAGATCAATTTCCTCGACGGCCCCCCGGACCCGTTGCCGTTTGTCGGAGACCTCATCGCTATTACTGTAGAAGGCACTGTCTTCCGCGGAAAAGTCAGCGACCGGAACTTCGATTACACCCAGTTTCAGGAAGGCAACGACGATCC
Organism: Acidobacteriota bacterium; assembly: GCA_013289875.1. Taxonomy (GTDB): domain Bacteria; phylum Acidobacteriota; class Terriglobia; order Terriglobales; family Acidobacteriaceae; genus Silvibacterium. The sequence continues at coordinate 21,012 of JABCZC010000010.1, forward strand.
CGGATTCGTCCTCACCGTGTGGGCCGACGTCCAATAGGCAAGGCATCTGCGGCATGATTCTGAGAGGATGATGCCTATGCCCAACTCAGAAGCTCCCGAGGTCGCCGTTTCCTGGTGGCGCAGGTGGAATATCCGCAGCCGTGCCATCGACGCTTTCAAAACCGGTCTCGCCGCCGTACTTTGCTTGTGGCTTGGGCAGATTTTCAGGCTGGAGCACGGCTACTGGGCCGCCGTTACGGCCATCGTTGTTATGGGTTCCGACGCTGCGATCACCCTTGCCACAAGCCGCGACCGCATCATCGGTACCGCCATCGGAGCCACTCTGGGCTGGATCACCTGGTATCTCTGGCATGGCCACTACCTGATCTATGGACTGGCAGTGATGCTCTGCGTCTTCGTTTGCAGCACCCTGGCTTTCGAAAAAGCGGGACGCCTCGCCGCCGTGACCCTCACCATCGTCGCCCTCATCAGCATCGACGATGGTCCTGCTCAGGCTGCGCTCGCGAGATTTTTGGAGGTTGGCTTAGGAATCGTTGTTGCTTTCGCCGTCACCCTGCTCGTCTTCCCATCCCCACCCGCTAAGACGGACGCGAAAACCCCCGCCGCCGTTTGATAAGTCTGGTACATACTCTGATGTGAGGGAAACTCATATGGTCTTCGGAATCGTTTATTTAGGACTGTGGCTTGTCGCGGCATGGGTGATCAAGTCGTGGGCTGAAGCCTGGGACAAGCCCGGCCTACCCTACTTCGTCTGTTCTCTCTCCTTCACACCGCTTATGCCAGCCTTTGTGCTCCTGTTCCATGGGCCGGATCAGGAGTGGGTCGAAGGGCATGCGATTGCAGCAGGGAAGTTGAAGCGATGCTTTCGTTGCAAGGAAGCAATCCGATTCGGGGCCGTGATGTGCCGGTTCTGCGGGTCGGCGCAACCGTCGGCTGAGTAGAGCGAACACCTCCCAAACTCTCCCAACAGGAGTAAACTGTCTTCATGAGGCGCTTCGCCGCCATCGCGCTGCTCGTCGCTGGACTCGCGCTGCCCGCCTGCGCTCAGCGGGGCGGATCCCGCGGCGGATTCTCGGGACATTCTTCCTCGGGCTTTCACGGTGGATTCACCGGCTCCGCTCCTTCGGGCTTTTCCGGCAATCGCTTCACCGCTCCTCAGCGCTATACCGCCGGGCCGTCCTTACGCAGTGCGCCGTCTTTTGCGAGACCTGGATTCGGCGGATCGTATGCCCGCTCGCCGTACTACGGTGCCGGCCGCTATTCAGGAGCCCCCTATCGCAGGGTCTACGTCTGGCGTTACGGAGCCTGGTCCTCCTATCTTGTTCCCGGTTGGATTGGCCCCGGTTACCTGGGATATCCGGATACTGGCTACTATGACGATTCATCAACCTCTGCCGGCTACGCCGCTCCCGCGTACGACGTCCAAGCAGACCAGCAGGATCAATCGCAACCTCGGGAGCCTTACTACCCCTCAATTGGCCCATCGAATTCATCTCCCGTCCCGCAAAGCGAGGACGCGGTGATGCTCGTTTTCAAGGACGGGCGGACTCCGCTGGAGATTCACAACTACGCCCTCACCCCGACTACCCTCTATGTCCTGGACCAGCAACGCCGCGAGATCTCGGTCGAAGAAATCGATCTCGCCGCGACTCAGAAAGTGAATCGCGACGCAGGCATCGACTTTCAATTTCCTGTGACCTCGAACTAGCTGGGTAAACGTGCAAAATCGCTGAGAGCGATTCCGTACCATATCTTAGACCTGATCCCCGAAGACTGAACCATTCATAATTTGGAAGGCTCGTAGTGAAAAAGGAGCTTTTCGAGGTGAATAAGACGAAGTACACGGCAAAGAGGATCGTAGCGGCGGTCAGGCGGAAGGAGGGTGGCCGGGCGACGAAGGGCTCTGCATTTGTAACACAGTAGTACCAAGCCTCGATCGGGAATCTATGTATACGTATAGACGTCTGCCGCCGATTTCACGGTCGTGCCCACGTCCGTGTAGAGAGTGACGTCGACAGCTCCCGCCGCGTTTGGTGGGGCGTTCACGGTGATCTCAGAATCGCTGACGATCGTAAAAGTGTTCGTGTACGCCGTGCCAAAGTCGACTGCGATAATTCCAACTCCCTGAAAGCCTGTTCCGGTGATCGTGACTAATGTGCCCCCGGCAGCCGGGCCGGACGTCGGCGAGACGGCAGTAATCGCCGGGAACGTCGCAAACCTGAATTGTTGGGTTGCGTTCTCAACCACCGAGGTGCCCGCGAGTGCCGTAACCGTGACGCCCACGATCCCGGCCGGGTGAGCGGGCGTGATGACGTCGATTTCAGAATCGGAGACGACCTTCATTTGCGGCGCCGGTGTACTGCCAAAGTTGACGACCGCCGCCGTGGCGAGGTGAGTGCCACTGATCGTCACCGCGTCTCCGCCGGTTGCCACGCCGCCGGGCGGCGATATGCCCGTAATCGTCGGCACCTCGGGCGGATTCGCCGCAGCGGCGTAACAGGATTCCAGATTATCGAGGTTGTTGGCCAGGGAATTATCGGCGACGGTGGTGAGGTACCAGTTTTGCTCGATGACGTTGGCGCGCACGCCATCGGCTTCCGTATAGAACGAGTTCTGTCCGCCATTAATCAGGTCGATGACGTCCGATTCGGTGAGCAGCCACCGGCCATCGGTAGCGGCGTTGCCTGGGCCGCCGACATGCGTGATATAGGGATTGCCGCTTTCGTCGCGGCCCTTGAGGACGCAATCGATCTGGAAGTCGCCAGCGGGCAGGAGTGGCGGCGGGGGCGGCGGCGGCGTTGGGATTACACAGGACTGATCCGACTGCGACCAGTATGACGTGACGGTAGTTCCGTTGACGACACCGCCTGAGGCGCAGACGTCGCAGATTTCATTCCAGCTGGTGGAGTTGCGCGGGTTGACCTGCCAGGCGGTGCCGGCAATATCTGTCATGGATTCAATGAGCTCGTGTGTGTAGACGAAGGTGATTTGCTGAAGTGTGCCGTAGCTGATGTAAGCGAAGGCCCACTGATTTCCATACTGATCGGACGTGACAGAATGCTCACCGAATGGGCCAGTGGTGGTGTAGCCGGGCGGCATGAAGACGACGATCAGGGCGTTAATTATTCCGCCAGTGATAGATGATTCAGACCCGGGCAACGCGGGATAGGCCTTGAAGAGAGGGTCGTTGAGGTAATTGCTGACCTCGTTGGCAACATCGCTGAGGGAGAACGGGTTGTTCGGAGGATTGGCAGGTATGACGAGCGGTCCGATGGATGAAGAGAAGCCGCCGGAAAAGGGAGCCGAACCACCGGGACCGCCGACCCCGTACTGTTGGAGTTTCGAGAAGTAGTTCGTCGTGGGGTTGTTGAATCGGTCGTCGAGTTTGCTGAGTGCCAGATAGATGGCGCCTAAGCTGGGATTGAGGCTGCTACTGTTCCAGGCCGATCCCCAGAAGAGGTAGATCACATCCGCATAGGGATTCGTCGGGCCACCGTTGTTTGAGGTCGTGGTGCTGGCGGGAGCGTCGCCGGGGTTGTGGTAGTTCGTGCCCCCGCCGGAGACATCTATTGCGTCCGGAGGAGGGGGCGTGACGCCGCTCGCAGGCGTTGCGGGCACTGCGGGTGAAGCCGGGGTGAGATGCACCTGGCGATAAGGGGGGCGCGCCAGGTGATAACGCTGAGGAACGGGGTGTTTCGGATCGGGTGCGACCGGAGGTTTCGGCATAAGTTTGTCCCTTGAAAAATTCGGTTCGGTCCCGCTGCTTAAGAGATTCTCGAACTAGTCGCGTCGACCGCCTTATCATTTTGCTAATCGGCAGTGTGAAAAGGGCCTTCCGTTTCCAGAGGGCCCCTTCTTCTGTCCGTCGATCTTGCAGTCGTGCGATTAGTATCTCCTGGTTGGTCTATCGCCGACAACGACGTCGCGATCGTCCACAACACGCTCACTGATTCGTTCATTCTCCAGGGTGCGGTCGGACGTGAGGTCCGAAAATCGAGTTGTCCTCGCAAGTACGATGCTTGTTCCACAAACCCTATGAACACAACCAAGCCCTGGGTGCGAGGATCTAGCCGTATCGCAGGCAAGGGGGATAGGCCAGTTTGTCGGGGTAACTTCTAACTTGCAGATACATCGATAAGCTTGCGACGGCAACGACTCAGGTTCGTTTGCCTAGCAGGCGTTCGACGGCGTCGCGCTGGTAACGCGACATTCGCAGCTCTTCTCCGCTGTGCAAAAGCACGATATGGCTGCCTTGAAACCACGGTTGCACTTCGCGAATACGATGCAGATTGACGATAGTGGAGCGGTGGATGCGGACGAAGTCGCGCGGGTCGAGTTTTTCCATCAGCGCCTGAAGGGTTTCTCGCACGTCGTAAACACGGCGTGACACATGGAGCCGGGCATAGTTGTCTTCGGCTTCTATCCAGTCGATATCGGCGACAGGAACGAAAAGAATGCGGCCCCGCGTGGAGACGGTAAGACGCTGCGCATAGTCGGATTGAGACCGCGTGCGATCGAGCAGAGAGAAGAGGCGCTGTGCGGCTTCCTTGTCCAGTCGGCCGAGGGAGCGGTCACGAGCACGCGCCAGAGCCCGTGAGAGCCGGTCTGCGGCAAAGGGCTTAAGCAGATAGTCGACCGCATTGGCATCAAATGCATGGAGCGCATAACGATCAAATGCAGTTACAAATATCGTCATTGGCATCTGCTCGACACCGATGGTTTCAACCACGCGAAAGCCGTCCATCTCGGGCATCTGCACATCGAGAAAGACCAGATCGGGTTGGGTGCGGCGGATGGCGTCGATGGCGGATTCTCCGTCGCCGCACTGGCCGATGACGCTGACGCCGGATTCGCTCCTGAGCAGGCGCAACAACGCCTTGCGGGCGAGGACTTCGTCGTCGACAATGAGGGCTCGCAGACTCATGGGACAGCTTCGACGGTGGGTCTCGACATTGTCGTCTGGTCGCGCCGCGCGGGAATAAAGATGCGTGCGACAGCACCCCGAGGCCCGCGTGAATGGAGAATTAGCAAGGCACCGACGCCGTAGAGTTGCTCAAGGCGGGCTTTGGTGTTACGAAGACCGACGCCGCGAAGAAAGAGCCGTTCACCGGTGTCATCGACGACGCTGTTCGCGTTCCTCACTTCGAGTTCCAGGCCGCCATTTTCGGTGCGCGCATGGATTTCGATGGAGTCTCCGCCTTTATGCTTGCCGATACCGTGACGAATGGCGTTTTCGACGAGCGGCTGCAGCAGCAGCGGGGGCACCTGATAATTGAGAGTAGAGGCATCGGCGTGGATTTCGACAGTAAGGCGATCGCCAAAGCGCTGACGCTGAATGCCGACGTAGAGATCGAGAAATTCAAGTTCGCGCGAAAGAGAGATTTCGTTTGTTCCCATCTGGTCAAGCGAGATGCGTAGTAACTCGCTTAGACGAAGGAGCACATCTTCGGCTGCGCGCGGATCCTCCTGCACGAGCGTAATGGCGGCCTGGAGGGTGTTGAAAAGGAAGTGGGGCTGGAGTTGCATGCGCAGCATCTCGAGCTCGGCCGAAGCGAGGCGCATTTCCAGCTGCGCCTGACGCAGGTCGCGCAGACGGATTTGCTCGCGCAGATGGAGGAAGCCCGCGATGGCAATGATGATCCAGTAGGCAAGTATGCCTAGCCGGCCTCGATTCTCGAGAGAGCCGAAGATCAGAGACAACAGCGGCGAATGCACCTCGTGATCGAGCGTGTAGATCCATCCGGCCACGCCACGAAATACAACTTGAATGAACACGCAGGCAAGGCATGCGAACGCGTGGGGAACGAAAATGCGTCTCGGCCAGTTCGTTCTATTGATGGGATGGTGGCGCGCCAAAGCGAGAACGGCAGGCGTGAGGAACGCCCACGAATACCAGTTGAACGCAGCCCAGGTCAGGTAGTGAGAGAGCGGGAGAATGTAGCCTTGCATCGCATCCGCGATGAAAACCAATCCGCTCTCAAGGACGACAACCCCCGTCCAGCAGCCGATGGAGATGGGCAGCTGCGCCAGGTAGGCGTCAATGCCCAGAGTTCTGAAACGCCACTCTTTGTTTGGCGCGATGGATGGAGATTGTTGCACCGTTTTTCCCGTCTCTTCTTTCCCGATTGCTTCTTTATAGACCCTTCGGTGAGCGATCGGCGCGCGGAATTGCAGCGCATGAGAACGGTCTTACGATTCGCCCTATCTCTTGGACGATTCGCCCCAACAAATACCGATTGGACATTTTGGAGTGTGGCCAGAAGCGCCTCTCTGCGTAATCTCATGCCAGTCAGGGAGGCGTTAAAACATGCGAAACAGGTGGAGATTCCTGGTGGCGTTGGGGCTCGGTCTTGTATTGGTGAACGCTCCCGCCTGGGCACAAAACACGACGACAACGGCACTCGATAGTGAGATTCACGATTATGAGCGCTTCGTGCGCAATCAAGTGGTGCAGCAGAATGGAGCGGTATGGTGGCATCTGGCAATGCTCTATCAGGATGCGGCGCGATATGAAGATGCGGAGCACGCTTATAGCACGGCTCTGCAGTTGTTAGAGTCCGGAGACCGCAAGACGTTTGCGAATGCAATGGACGAAATGGGCACGATGTACGTGGAGACAGGGAGCTATGCTAAGGCCGAACCCCTCGAGCGGCAAGCGCTCGCGATGCGTGAGGCGGACAAGGATTCCGTTGCCGTAGGGCGCAGTTGGATGCATCTGGCAATGCTTTCGCTCGGCAAACATGAAATCGCGGAGGCCGCAACGTATGCTGAGTTGGCGGCGGACCGGCTCGTGCCTGAGCGCACCGGCCACCCCGCCGAGAAAGGAGCGACTCCGGAAGAAAAGATGACCGCGCTGATATATCTATCGCTGGCGCGCTGCGCACAAGGCGTTTGTGCAGCGGCCCTTCCTGACCTGAAGTTGGCTGGCAGTATGGCTCATACCAGTTATGGGCCAGGTGATTTTCCAGCTGCTTTTATGGATTTTCTGACAGGCTATGCGTATTGGAAGAGCGGGGACAACAGCTCGGCCGCGGAGTTGATGAAGAATGGCACGGCAGGCATGGAGGCGCAGCTCGGATGGGGACATCCAACGTACATCTCGTCAATGAAGGAGTACGAGGTCTTTCTTGAACAGACTCATCGGCCCTCCGAGGCAGCTGCGGTGAGAGCGAAACTTGCACGTGTACAAGTCTCGCGCAAGCCGGTGAACGTAGCCCAGGGAGTATCCCTGTCTGATCTGCTTGCGCCCCGCTGACGGGCTTGGGATTATTCCGTCAGCCAAAATGACGCTTTGCTGCTGCGACAAATAAGGGAGACATGGCCACTGCCACGTCTCCCACTGTATGCCTATTGCGATTTATCCGTGGTTAGCGAAGACTACTTGCGGCCAGTGTCTCCACTCTGCTGTCCGGGCTTGTGGGTGCCGCCCTGCTGCCCGGATTTCTGTGGATCTTGCTGCTGCTGCTGTTGGCCGCCGCCCGGATTGTCTTTATGCGTACCCTGTCCGTGCTGTGAGCCTTGCTGTGGATTGTTTGACATTTGAAAATCCTCCAGGGATGTTCCCTCTTGAGTTAGGTTCGTTGTCCCTGGGAAAAGGTTGCTCCGTGTTGCCAACCCCGTGTAAGGCGGAAGAGAGTCTCAGAGGGTTAGTGACTTGGTTCGAGCCATTCACAGCAGAGTACGGCCATACTTTCCAATCAGATCGGGTGCACGGGTACTGAAACATCCTGCTGAAGTGTGAATTCGAGCAGGGTCTCACTTGGCACCCTTATCTGATCTCCCTTTGTGATTGTTTGCGATCCGGCGCCTGCGGCCGCGCCGACTCCCGCGCCGATCGCCGCTCCTTCGCCGCCGCCCGCAGCGGCGCCGATAATCGATCCCAACGCCGCTCCGGTCACCGTTCTCTCCGCAGTGCTTGCGCCGCGCGACTTGCCGGTCATGTCATATTCTTCTGTCACCACCCGGACAGTGCGCCCATTCACCACAATCCCCGTCAACTCCAGCCGCAGTTGCGATCTACCCGTGAACGTTCCCGACTCCCTCGACTCAATCAGCCGGCCATAGACATCCGCGTCCTTGGCAACGATTACGTTGCCCTCGACCACCAGCGGTTCAACCAGAGAAGCCTGGAAAGGATCGCCCGCCTGCTTCTCAGTGGTGTCGATCACATCGAGGGTGCGCACAGAAATACGCGTCCCTGCCGGAATGGTGACCTTTCCCGACGTTGAGATTTCGTCCTGCTTTACTGTCTCCGGTGCGTCGGGAAGGGAACTCTCCGGCGCCGCCGGCTTGCCACTCTCTGGTGCCCCCGGCTTGTCACTGGCTGAAGACGCCGGCTTGTCACTGGCAATCCCTTGGGAATCAAATTCCAGCGAAACGATGTCGGTGATGTTGTACTTCTGCACAGAAGAACCGACCTGGAAGCTGATCTCACTCTCCGTGCCGCCCAGGAACTTGCCGTGAATCAGGCTGCCATTCTTCAACTTCAAAGTATCGGCCCCTGCTATCGAAGCCACCAGACAGAGTGCAACGACCAGTGCGCAATTCAGCCTGAACTTCCTCATGACTGCACCTCTGCGACGTGCTCCACAACAGCAGCACTTCTTTGGACAGGTTCAATTCCCGTCGAATCTGAATAAGTAGATCCGATTTCTCTCGTTGCGATCCACTTTTTTCAGCATCCCGAAGCAGATGTCCGAGAAGCCCGTTTATCTGGCGCGACGCTGGATTAGCTTTGACCCTCTCAATCAAGCGTTCGGGGGGACAGCCTTCTCGGCCCTCGTCATGGGAAGGATGACAAAGACGCATATGAGCACTGGAAGAGACGCTGGAACCAAAACCGTCCATGGGAAAGGTTTGCGGGCGAATTGGCCGACCAAGCCGTCTGCCACCACGACCAGCAGAATAAGTAAGATCAGCCTTACTGCCCACTTCCGATTCTGGCGATTTATCTGCAAGAGTCTCCTCCGCGCGGCAGCCCTGCAAATTCTGCACAATATCCGTACAGGAGTTTGTTTACCTGGCACTTCACTCTATACCCCTTAAACCCGATGAGTCGACTCCCCGTCATAGGAGGAGGTGGGGGCATATGTGTTCTCACTTCGAGTTGAATTCATAAACCTGATCATAAAGTTCCATCTCTTCCGATGTCGGCACCTGAAATATCTCAAGCCATCGCAACATAGCATCCTGTCCAATTGGCGGTTCTTCTCTTCCTCGTCGTTGAATCCGGTCGAAAAGCACATCGACAGGCGCAGAAAGATAGTGCAATTCAACAGCAGCGCCAAGGGTCCGCGCTTTCAGACGCAACGTATCTCGCTCGGACTTTGCCCACGTGCCCCATTCGATAATTACAACGAGCCCGAGCGCCAGGAGTCTTTGACCGAACTGCCATTGCAACATCTCGACTTTCCCGCGGCTGTCTTCGTCGTACAAGTCGATAGCAAGTGCCGTCATCCACTCGTCGGGAGCCAGACGGACGGCTCGAAGGTTCTCCTCCAGATCCATCGCATATGTGGTTTTGCCAGAACCTGGAAGGCCGCAGACGATAATCAACCTGGCTCCCTCTTTAGATGCGTCCATGGAGTCATTATTCAGCCAATGACAAGCTGCCGTATGATTGGCTATTTTTACAAGTCACTTTGCCGACCCGACTGACTGCCGAGTCCCCCAAGTGTCCGACATGCCCGTTTTTCGGACAAGCGGAATAGCGCTCGGTAAACAGAAGGCGACTTTTCGCTATTCATCCTTGAACGGAAAGCGAACCCACATGTGGCAACTAGCAAATCTACGAGAAGGGTTCCGGAATCAAATCCGGTTGATCAACGCGCAGAAGGAGTTACGATCCGAGAGATCATTTGGCGTGATCAGAACGACGAAGTAGCCAAGGGCGATTGGCACAGGCGCTTAGCGTTGCCTGTTTACCAGCGCCTTGAGAAACGGAGCGCCCCATGCCGCAATTGCAAGCAGACCGCCAAACAACAGAACAGCATCAATACTCTCGCGGCCTTCCGGCGAAGCATAGACGTTTCGCAGGTTCAGCCACAGCGCGAACTCATCGAGCGTCAAAGCCGCGCCAACCCCATACATGATCGAGATCAGCCGGCTCACGAAGATCGACGTCGGTGTTGTCTCTTCACCTACTTCAACCAGCCAGGCGTAGCCCACAACCAGCAGAATCAAAATTCCCCACACCAGATGATGAATGTGCCGCCCGCCAACCACCACCCATCCAAACGGTCCAATGTTGTGAAGAATGGCCAGGACCAGCAATCGCGCGCCCAGGAAAGTTAGAAAGAAACTTACCGAGGCCAGGAACAATCTCCGGCGTGGACGGTCGCGGATATGCTCGTGCATCAGGATGCCGAGTTGTGTCAGGTGCAAAAGCAGGAGCATGGTCGCGGTTCCCAAAACCGCACAAATCAGCAGAATCCACGCGCCAGTCAAATGCATGCTTCCCCAATCCCCTCTTAACGATCACTCGCGCCGCATAAATCAACCGCCCAACGAGGGCAGGTGGTCCGACGCCCCAAGCAGAAAAATCACGCCAATCGCAAAGCTATACACCGCACCTGCAACCGCAACCCATCGATAGAAGCCGGGCCGATGGAGCCCCATCCCAAAAATTCCCCCCAGTGACGCCGTCATCAGCGTGTTCATCGCCACAAGGCCAACCGCGAAAGCCAGCAGTCCCATGAATCCCCTCGCTGTACCGCCCAGGCTGGCTGCCAGCAGAAACAGCATCAGTTGACTCGGCGTCTCCGCGCCCAATCCGTGCAGAACGCCAATCGCAAAAACCGATCCGCCGCTGTAATTCCACGCGAAAGGCACAGGCCGGGGCGTCTGTGGTTTGAAAAAGTTCACCGTGCGCCACCATGCATATTGGCAGCCGGTAATAAGAATCGCCCACCGGCTTCTGACCGCCTGATGCGAATGCGAATGTCGGATCAGGTTCGCCACCACCCCAATTCCCAGTACGATCAGTGTTGCGCCGATGAGCCGTTCCGTCCAGTTGTCCAGCCTCGCCGGTAGCGGAATATGCAGCATCACCACTAGCGAACCCAGTGCCACCACTGTCAGTGCATGGCCCATGGCATAAGTAATCCCCAGCCGCATCCCCTGTTTCCAGCTTTTCTGCACAGCAGTGATATCGGAAATGGCTGCAAGGTGGTCATAATCGAAACCATGCCGCAGACCAAGCACGGCGCAGGAGAAGAGAGCGAGTTCGAGCTTCCAATTCATCCGTTAATTGAGATGTGGCCGCTCGATCGCTCGCGCCGTCACCCAAACGCCAATTGTAACGAGGAATTGGATTTCAGTGAGCCAGGACTGTTTGGGGAGTCGATATCGGCCTTGCAAGCTAGCCCGAAATCCGCACCAACTGCTCGGCCTCGACGCGCGGGCCGAGGATCGAAATTCTGGGCACCTGTCCCCGCGCCATCGCAACTTCATCGCAGCGATAAAGCCGTGGGCAATTCTGGCAATCCTTAAAAATCTTGTCCGGCAGGGCCGTGCGATCTTCCACCTCGCGGAACCCATAGCGGAAAAAGAAATCCGGGATCCGCGTAAACAGGCACACGCACCCGATTCCGTGATCCTCGGCCTCTTCCAGAAGAGAAAACAGGAGTCTACCGCCAACTCCCTGGCTCTTCGCTTCCGGCTTGACCACGATCGATCTCACCTCCGCCAGATGTGGTCCGTAGAGATGCAGTGCGCCACATCCGAGAAACACGCCAGCCTCGCTCTCGGCGACAGTAAAATCGCGCACGTTCTCGCATATCTCCGCGAAGACGCGCCGCAGCAGAGTGCCATCCTGAGAGAGACTGTTCACCAGCTCATAGATGTTTGTCGCATCCTGAAGGCGGGCCTTACGCACCAGCATGGCTCGCCTCTTGATTCACCAGACTAACCTTCCCGTAGCTCTCGGCCAACGCCTGAACGCGCGCTTCTGCCGCCTCCAATGCTTCTCGCACTCGGCTTCGCGCTGTTCCGCCGACTACATCGTGGCAATCCAGCGTCGCTTCCAGCGTCACCGCAGCAAAAAAGCCCTCGTCAAACTCCGGCCCGAATTCCTTCAACTCATCCAACGTCAAATCACCCAGCTCGCAGCCCTTCTCTATGCAATAGCGGACCGTGTTTCCAATCTTCTCGTGCGCTTTGCGAAAGGGAACTCCCTTGTACACAAGGTACGTAGCTGCGGCCATTGCGTTCAAATATCCGCTCTCGCAAGCTGCTCTCATGCGCTCCGTGCGGAACTTCAATGCGCCGGTAAACTTCGCCAGCAGGAACACCATAATATGCGCCGTGCCCGTTGCCGCGAACACCGGCTCCTGCGTCTCCTGCATGTCCTTGTTGTAAGCCAGCGGCAGGCCTTTCAACAGCAAGGTCACCGTCTCGGCTGCGCCGTGAATGCGGCCGATTTTTGCGCGCACGAGTTCCGTCAGATCGGGATTCTTCTTCTGCGGCATTGCGCTCGATCCTGTCGAAAACGCTTCCGGCAATTCGACAAATCCAAATTCTGCCGTCGCAAACAGGGTGATCTCTTCGGCGAACCGGCTGGCATGGAGTCCAACCACGGTCAGTGCCTGCAGATATTCCAGAACAAAATCGCGATCGCTCGTCGCGTCGATGCTGTTGGCTGTAGGCGCAGTAAAGCCCAGCTCGTTGGAGGCGATCTTGCGATCCAGCGGTAGCGTCGCGCCGGCCACCGCGCCCGATCCCAGCGGACAATAATTCAGCCGCCGCGCGCAGTCCTCGAGCCGCGAGACGTCGCGCAGGATCATCTCGACATACGCCAGCAGCCAATGCGCTACGAGCACCGGCTCCGCCCGTTGCAGATGCGTATACGACGGCATCACCGCGTCGCTGCTCACCTTGGCCTTGTCGACTAACGCGCTCGCCCAAGCGCCAAGATGCGCGATGAGTATCCCGATGCGCTCGCGGATGTAGAGCCGCAGGTCGGTAGCGATCTGCTCGTTGCGGCTGCGCCCAGTATGCAGCTTCAACCCCAAGTCTCCGACCGCCTCAACCAGCTTCAGCTCGACGAAATGGTGGATATCCTCAGCGTCCGAACCCATTTCATCCGGTCTCTGCGGCGTTGCGCCTGGCTCTACCGGCTGCGGATGAAAACGAAGAACGATCCCGTCAAGTCCGTCGACAATCTGAACGAACTCTCCTTCCGTCAAGATGCCCGCGGCCAGCAGGGCGCGGGCGTGCGCCTTGCTGGCCATGGTTTCCTCTTGGAGAAGTGCCCGGTCGAACTTGATCGAGCGTTGCCAGTGATCGAACAAAGGATCCAATGGCTCGCGAAAGCGGCCTGACCACATCTTGGCGCTATGCTCGCTCATGAATTCTCTCCGCCTTTCGCGGTCGCGCCGTCTTTCGTCCCCCCGTCTTTCCCACCCCCGTCTTTCGTCCCACTGTTCAGTTGCGGCATTTCCGAACCCTGGCTCAGGGTAATGAGGCCGCTCCGGGCGTAGGTGATCAGCTTGGCACGGGTATCGGTGATGTCGAGATTACGCATGGTGAGCTGGCCGATGCGGTCGCGCGGAGAGAAGGCTGACTCGGTCTTCTCCATGCTGAGGCGCTCGGGATGAAAGGTGAGGTTAGGTGACTCTGTATTCAGGATCGAGTAGTCGTTGCCTCGGCGCAACTCCATTGTGACCTGACCGGAGACGGCACTCGCGACCCAGCGCTGCGCGGATTCGCGGAGCATAATCGCCTGGGGATCAAACCAGCGTCCCTGGTAGAGGAGGCGCCCTAGTCTGCGCCCGTTCTCGCGGTATTGCTCGATGGTGTCCTCATTGTGAATGCCGGTGATGAGGCGCTCATACGCGATAAAGAGCAGGGCCATTCCGGGTGCCTCGTAAATGCCGCGGCTCTTGGCTTCGATGATGCGGTTTTCGATCTGGTCGCTCATGCCCAGGCCGTGGCGGCCGCCGATGCGGTTGGCTTCGAGCAGCAACTCAACCGGGTCGGGAAACTCCCTGCCGTTGAGGGCTACTGGAAGGCCTTGTTCGAACCGGACAGTCACCTCTTCGCGCCTGACATCGACATCGTCACGCCAGAAGGCTGTTCCCATGATGGGCGCGACAATCCGGATACTGCTCGAAAGTTGCTCGAGGTCCTTGGCTTCGTGGGTCGCGCCGAGAATGTTGGAGTCGGTGGAGTAGGCCTTCTCGGCGGACATTTTATAGCCGAAGCCGGCCTTCTCCATGAAGGTGGACATCTCGGCGCGGCCACCCAGTTCATCGATGAAGGCCGGGTCGAGCCAGGGCTTATAAACCTGCAGGCGCGGATTGACCAGCAGGCCGTAGCGATAAAAGCGCTCAATGTCATTGCCCTTGAAGGTCGAGCCGTCGCCCCAAATGTCGACGCCGTCTTCCTTCATAGCCGTGACCAGCATCGTGCCGGTGACAGCGCGTCCAATGGGCGTGGTGTTGAAGTAGGTGACGCCGGCGGTCGAGATGTGAAAGGCGCCGGCCTGCAGCGCGGCGATCCCTTCGCGCACAAGAGGCTCGCGGCAGTCGATCAGGCGGGCACGCTCCGCACCGTAGTCGAGCGCCTTGCGGGGGATTTCGTCATAGTCGCTTTCGTCCGGCTGCCCCAGGTTGGCCGTGTAGGCATACGGCAGGGCGCCCTTCTGCTTCATCCAGTGAAGCGCGGCGCTGGTATCGAGTCCCCCGGAAAAAGCGATGCCGACTTTTTCACCAACCGGCAGACTTTCAAGAATTACAGACATCTCTTTCAAAACCTCATAGTTCTTCCGTTTTCGAAAAGTGATTGATCGAATTGAGATATGCGCGGGCGCCCCATCGTTCGAGCTGAAGTTGCGCGAAGAGTGGAAGACCAAAACTCCAAGCCCTGTCTGTGCTCTAATCCCTAATCCCTGATCCCTGTTTCTTCCCGCCCAGCAGCATCAACAACAGCGCCTTCTGCGCATGCATGCGATTCTCCGCCTGTTCGAACACCACCGACTGCGGACCATCCAGCACCGCATCCGTCACCTCGGCATTGCGATGAGCCGGCAGGCAATGCATAAACACAGCATGCGGAGCCGCATGTGACATCAGCTGTTCATTCACCTGGTAAGGCTTGAAAATCGGAGCGCGCTTCGTCACCTCGTGCTCAAATCCCATGCTCGTGCACACGTCCGTGTAGATAGCATCCGCATCTGTAACAGCAACCGTAGGATCGTTCACCAGGTTCACGCTGCCTCCCGTTCTGTTCGCGATCGCCCGCGCCTGCGCGACGATATCTGCTTTCGGCGCGTAGTTCTTCGGAGAACCGATGGTGCAATGCGCGCCAAGTTGCGCGGCCGTCAGCATCAGCGAGTGGCACACGTTATTCCCGTCACCCACGTAGGTGAACTTCAATCCCTTGGCCGAGCCAAACCGCTCTTCCACCGTCATGAAATCCGCTACCGCCTGGCACGGATGCTCGAGATCGCTCAAGGCATTGATCACCGGGCACGCCGCCACTTCTGCCATCTCGGTAATCGTCTCGTGTGCGTAGGTCCGCAGCACGATTGCCGATACCCAGCGCTCCACATTCCGCGCAATGTCGGCCAGCGATTCGCGTTCACCCAGCGGAGACTGTGTCTGATCGACGAAAATCGCTGACCCGCCCATGGTGTTGATCGCCGCCTCGAACGTCAGTCGTGTCCGCAGCGACGCCTTCTCGAAGAACATCACTATCTGCTTGGCATCGAGCGCCCAGCGATACTCCTGCGGCCGTGCCTTCGCCGCATGAGCCAGTTCCATCACAGCAGCAATCTCCTCCGTGGAAAAATCGGCAATCGAGCAAAAATCGCGCCCCGCAAGCGCCTCGGCAGGGGAGGGAAGTACGCCTGCCTGCGATTCGGATTCAAGATAAGTGTGGCTAGCCAACGTTTTTGCCCCCCGTCGTTGGAGCGCCCGCCGTCTGCGGCGCATGCTCGGTAAGAATTGAGTCGAGGGCATCGATGGCATGATCCACATGGTCTTTGCCCAGAATGAACGGCGGCAGGAATCGCAGCACCGTCTCGCTTGTCCGGTTTATTAGGATGCGCTGTTCCAGCATTGCGCCCGCTACCTGTTTGGCCAGATCGGCCGAATCAAGCTCGGCTGCAAGCATCAATCCCATTCCGCGCACATCCACGATGGCGGCATGTTTTTCAGCCAACTCATCCAGTCGTCCGTGAAAATATGTGCCTACTTCAGTTACATGTTGCAGAAGATTCTCTTCCTCGATCGTCTCAATTACCGCCAGAGCTACCGCGCATGCCAGGGGACCGCCGCCAAAAGTGGTCCCGTGCATGCCCGGATGAATAGCGCGGGCTGCCTCCTCTGTGCACAACATCGCACCGAGCGGAAGCCCGCCAGCCAGAGGTTTTGCAATCGTCATAACATCTGGCTGAACGTCGTAATGCTGGTACCCGAACCACTTGCCCGTTCGTCCCAGCCCTGCCTGAATTTCATCGCAAATCAACAGCGCTCCAGTAGAGAGCGTCAGGTCGCGCGCCGCTGCCATAAACTCCTTCGACACCGGACGAATTCCGCCCTCGCCCTGAATCGCCTCGATCAGCACTCCGCAAACATCGCTCGAAAACTTCGCCTTCAAATCCGCGACATCGTTGAAAACCACAAACTCCACACCCGGCATTACCGGAGCGAAAGGCTCTCGATACTTCGCCTTGTGCGTCGTCGCAACCGATCCCATCGTGCGGCCGTGAAAGCTGTTCTCAAGCGCCAGAAACTTCGTCCCGATCGCCTTGCCTTCGCTGCACTGTAATCCTGCATGGGCCCGAGCCAGCTTCAGCGCCGCTTCCCACGCTTCCGTGCCGCTGTTCGAAAAGAAGGCGCGATCCATGCCGCTCATCTTCGTCAATCGCAGCGCGAGCTCCGCCTGTCCTTCATGAAAATAGAGATTCGAAATATGGATCAGCTTCCTACTCTGCTCCGCAATTGCCTTCTCGATCGCGGGATGACCATACCCCAGCGCATTCACGCCAATCCCACTCAGCAGATCGAGATACCGTTCACCCTTCTCGTCGATGAGATGCACACCCTCACCCCCGACAAAATGAATCGGATTCCGCTCATACGTGGGAAGCAGCAGCTTCGCTTCCGCTGCCCTGATCTCATCTAACCTCATTACTGCTCCCTCCAAAAGAGCACAGCGTTCAGAGCACAGAGCTCAGATTTTCTTCATCAACGCCCAGAGCATTTTTCCTGCTTCATCTGCAAGTCCCTCTGCAGCCTGCATCTGAACTACTTTCCCGAAACCAAGTTGTTTGGCGATCACCAACTGCGTCTGAAGCTCCAGGATGGAGCCCCGTGCAATTCCAACGAATTGCCGGAACTCACCTTTCGATCCTCTCCCATATCCCTCTGCAACATTGCTGGCGACCGACACTGCCGCGCGTCGAAGCTGTGAGGTAAGGCCCTAGAGTTCCTCCTTTGGAAACTCAGCAGTCAGCTTGTAAATTGCTACCGATAGCTCAATAGCGCGCTGCCAAACCTTTAACTCTCGATACGATCCCAATCATCTGCCTTTCTGAGCGCTGCGCTCTGAGCCCTGTACTCTGTTTCACGCAACTAAAACTTCTGTCCCATGCAGCACCCGCGAGCTGCACAGATCCGGCAGCACCGCCGCCACTTCCGCGGGAAGAATGCGCACGCGCTTCACGCCCTGCAGCAGAGCCTCGCGGCACGCGCTCAATTTTGGAAGCATTCCGCCGCTGATCACCGCGTCTCTCGTCAGAGACGCAATCTGGCCTACGCTCAACCACCGCATCACTTCGCCATCCGCGCCGCGCACACCAGGCACATCGGTCAGAAACACCAGGGCATCGGCCTTGCACGCCGCCGCGCACGCTGCAGCCATCTCGTCTGCATTCACGTTGTAGTACTCGCCGTCGAAGCCCAGCGCAATGCTTGAAATCACCGGCACCGCGCCCATCTTCCAGATCGCATCCAGCCAGCGCGGATCCGACGCGACAATCTCGCCCACATATCCCAGGTCTGGAGCAGTTCTTTTCTTCCGCGCGCGAAACACTAGACCATCGCCACCGGAAAGTCCCATCCCTGCCTGCCCGTGCGCTCCCAGAGCCGCTACGAGTGCCTTGTTCACTTGACCGCCCAGCACCATCACCGCCGCATCGCGCGTCTCTGCATCGGTCACACGCAGCCCCGCGACAAACTCGCTCTGTTTGCCCATCAGCTTCAGAGTCCGCGTCAGCTGCACGCCGCCTCCATGCACCAGTGCAACCTGATTGCCATCCTTCACCAGCTCCGCAATGGCCTGCGCACATTTATGCAGCAGCTCCGTATTCTCGAGGGTGGCTCCTCCCAGCTTGACAACAAATTTCATGCCAGTCCCTCCGCTTCTCCCCACCCGCACATCAGGTTCAAATTCTCCACCGCTTGTCCGGCCGCGCCTTTGAGCAAATTGTCTAGGCACGAAACAATCACGCATCGCCGCCCATCCTTGTTTAAAACAAATCCGATATCGCAATAATTCGTCCGCACCGAATACTGAATTTGCGGCAATTGTCCGGCGCTGAAAATCCGCACCAGCGGACTGCTCGCATAGAACTCCCGAAACCGCGCCTCTATCTCTTGAGGATCGCGCTTTTCCGTGAACCGCAAATAAATGGTCGACAAAATTCCTCGTGGAATGGGCAGCAGATGTGGCGTAAACACGATCTGCTCATCGGTCAACTCAAGCTGCTCCAGCAACTCGCCCGTGTGCCGATGCTCGAAGACCCCATATGCCGACAAGTTGTCGGCCGCATACATATAGTGCGTTTTCTCCGTGGGAGCCTTGCCCGCACCTGACACGCCCGACTTCGCATCGCAGATGATGCCATGCTCCAGATCCACCCAGCCGGCCGCCACCAGCGGTTTCAGTGCGAGGATGATCGACGTCGCATAGCAGCCGGGATTCGCCACCAGTTGCGCCCCGCGAATCTCTTCGCAATGCAACTCGGGACTGCCATACACAGCCTTTGTCTGCACTGCGACTGCGTGGCAGTGCCCCTCGTCTGTCTGGTTCCCGTCGTCGAATTGATACACTGCTCGATTCGACGCTGCCTTCAATCGCCAGGCGCCGCTTAGATCGATCACCCGCAGCCCCTGCTCCAATGCTTTTGGAGCCCACTCGCGCGACTGCTCATGTGGAGTCGCAAGAAACAGTACTTCCACTCCGCGCGCCTTCAGCAGTTCCCACGAAAACGGCTCGATTTTTAGCGACCCGGCCCCGTTGTTATTCATCAACTGCGGATGCATCGCGGTCAGCAAAGCCTCACCCGTCGCGTCAGGGCGCCCGAGAAACACCGGCGGCGTACCATTCAGCCGGGGATGATGCAGCAATAGCCGCGCCAGCTCCAAGCCGGCATACCCGCTCACTCCCATCACCGCCGTTTGTACTGAATTTGCCATTTACCTCTTCTCGCCCAGCTTTTTTGCGCGAAGCGCCTTTGCCTGGACGGCCAGTCCTTACCCAATTATCTCTTCCAACCGTGCGCGCAGCGTCGCGGCCCGCTTGTGGTCAGGACAGATAATCAGAATCGTGTCGTCGCCCGCGATGGTGCCTACTACTTCTTCCCAGTCCTCGTGGTCGATCGCCAACGCCACCGGTTGCGCGCCGCCATTGGTGGTTATGAGCACCAGCTGGTTCTGAGCCTGTTTCACCTTCAACCCAAAACTCGCCAACACCTCGCGGATCGACGGCAGATCGTCGTCTTCCTCATTCACGCCATTCGGTAGAGCGTACCCATTCGGGCCTTTATAAAGCCGCATCTCGTGGATATCCCGTGAGAGCGTGGCCTGCGTTACGTCGAATCCGAGACGCACCAGCTTGCGCCGCAATTCATCCTGACTGGTCACGCCCGCGCTGCCCACCAGCTCTCGAATGGCATTGTGTCGATCGTATTTCGTCACAGAAAGAACCGCATTTCGTCAAAATAGAAAATCGCGGCATGGGTTAGAATAAAAACCACACCGCGAATGCATAAACATGCACTTTAATGTATAAATATACAGAGCCCACTCTGTCAAGCGGTTGCGAATAAATCTTATTAATCGCGTTTATCGCACTTTTTTATGATGCGCGGTCCGACCGCGCCGGTGCTGAACTTTCTTAATGTCAGTGATCAAAGGAGGTCGTATAGTAGGCCATGGGCAGCATAACTTTTTCTGATTCGTCGCGATTCCCCGAGCGCCCGCAGAGCTCCCATACCTCATTGGCCGATCCCCGCTTCGAGCATGAATCCTGTGGCGTAGGCTTCGTTGCGACACTCACGAACGTTCCTTCGCATGACATTCTTGAAAAAGTACTTACCGCGCTCGCCCGCCTCGAGCATCGCGGAGCCGTAGCCGCCGACGGCAAATCCAGCGACGGTATCGGCATTACGACTGCGATCCCGCGCGACTACCTGCTCGCCTCGACCGGCGTCTCTCTCGATCCCTCCCAGCCTTTGGCCGTCGGCGTTGTCTTTTTTCCGCCCGAAACCACTGAGTCGCATACCGAGTTTGAACAGGCCCTCGCCGCCCAGAACCTCACAGTCCTCGCCTGGCGCGATGTGCCCAGTTGCCCGGAGATCCTCGGCGAGATCGCCCTGTCCACCCTCCCCATCATCCGCCACGTACTGATCACGACGGACGATGCAGCTCACCTCAACCACCGGCTCTTTCTGGCTCGCAAGCAATTTGAGCGCAGCCACGCCGAAGGATACATTTGTTCGCTGTCTTCTTCCAACATGGTCTACAAGGCCATGTGCGCCGGCCGCCTGCTCGCCGACTTCTATCCGGACCTCGCCGATCCAGCCTTCACCACGCCCTTTGCCCTCTTTCACCAGCGCTACGCCACCAACGTCGCGCCTTCGTGGGACCGTGCCCAGCCGCTCCGCATGCTGGCGCACAACGGTGAAATCAACACCGTATGGGGCAATCGGGCCCGCATGGACGCCCGCGCCGCAACCTTTCCGGAAAGCCTCAAGCCGATCATCACCCCCGACGGGTCTGACTCCACCAGCCTCGACGAAGCCGTCGAGTTGCTCGCCCGCAACGGACGCACCGTCGCCGAAGCCGTCCGCATGCTCATTCCGCCCGCCGGAAATCTGGGCCGCTCAGCCTTCTTTTCCTACGCCAGCGACTGCGCCGAGCCGTGGGACGGTCCAGCCGCCGTAGCCTTTACCGACGGCAACCTCGTCGGAGCCGTGCTTGATCGCAACGGCCTGCGTCCCTGTCGATTCTTCGTGACTGAAGATAACCTGGTGGTCCTGGGTTCCGAGGCCGGCCTTGTCGACCTCGACCCGGAAACCATCGTCCATAGTGGCCGGCTCGGCCCAGGACAAATGCTGGTCGTCGATCTTGGCGACCACGTCCTCCTCGAAGACGAACAGATTCAGGCCATCTTCGACGCGGCCGCACCCGAATACGAAAAGCTCCTTGAAGACAGCACACTCGAAGACCATGTTCCCGGCCCCGTTCTCGAGCCGGCGGAGCTTACCCGTCTGCAGCTTGCCTTCGGATACACCCGCGAAGACGTGAACATGATCCTCAAGCCGATGGCCATGGATGGCAAGGATGCCGTCTGGTCCATGGGCGACGACACGCCGCTCGCGCCCCTGGCACGTTCTCCGCGCCCCATCTACGCCTTTTTCCGCCAGCGTTTCGCGCAGGTCACCAATCCGCCTACCGATTCGCTGCGTGAAGCCCGTGTTCTGCAACTGCACACTCGTCTAGGCCCATGGCCGCACATGCTCAACAAGCATGCTCCGCTCTCTGGCCTGTCGCTTTCATCGCCCTTTCTGTCGCTGGCGCAGACGGATGACCTCCGCGCCCGTCACCATGCGCTCGCCGGGAATCTGCCGTTGGCTGTGCTCGAATGCGTCTTCAGTCCGTTCTGCAATCTGGTGACCGCCCTCGACGATCTATGTGCGAAGGCCATCGACCTGGTGCGAGGCGGTGCTGCGGTGCTGCTGCTCACCGACCGCAATTCCAACGGAGAGACCATTCCCATCCCCATGGCTATGGCCACTGGAGCCGTCCATCACGCCCTTACCCGCGCTGGTGTGCGCACCTTCGCCGGCCTCGCCGTCGAGGCCGGAGATTGCCGCGACCTGCACCACGCTGCAGTTCTCCTCGGCATGGGCGCTGGCGCAGTCTGTCCGTGGCTAGCTCTGGAAACTGCCCGCGGTCTCAACCCTGAAAAGGGTGAGGCCAACCTCCTCCATGCTTTCGATCTCGGTCTTGCCAAGATCATGTCGAAGATGGGTATCTCCGTCGTCGACAGCTATCGTGGCGCGCATCTCTTCGATTGCATCGGACTTAGCCCCGAAGTCGTCGACCGCTGCTTCTTCGGAACCCCCGCCCCGCTCGGCGGCATCGGCTTCTCCGAGATCGAAGCCAACATCCGTCAGGTCTGGACGAACAGCCAGAATCCGCCCGCCGAGCCCTCGGAGGAGGGAACCCCGGCGCCCGTTGTCACCATCACGCCCACTACGACAAAAGATCTTCCCGATTATGGCTGGGTCCGCTTCCGCAAGGCCGATAAAGCTGAGCCGCACTCCTGGCAGCCGCAAACCGTCAAGGCTCTTCAGACCGTTGTCGGAAGTGCGCGCGGCGTCGCCGCCGTAGCCGAGCCCGCCGTCGCCTGGGCTGCTTTCTCGACGCAGGCCATTGAAAAAGAACCCACCGTCCTCCGCGATCTCCTCGAGATTCGCCCCGCCGGCGCGCCGCTCGCTCTCGAACACGTCGAAGCTCCGGCGCACATGTACAAGCGCTTCATCGCCAGCGCCATGTCGCTCGGCTCGCTCAGCCCCGAGGCCCACCAGACCATTACCGCCGCCATGAACATGATCGGCGCGCGCTCCAACACCGGCGAAGGCGGAGAAGACCCCGCCGTTTACCAGCCCAACGTTGACATCGATCTGCTTGGCAAGCCGACGCCCTCGCACCTGCTCAACAACAAGGTCAAGCAGGTCGCCTCCGGTCGCTTTGGAGTCACCGCCGAATACCTGATGCACGCCGAGGAAATCGAAATCAAGATCGCCCAGGGCTCCAAGCCCGGTGAGGGCGGCCAGCTCCCCGGCCATAAGGTTACCGAGCTGATCGCGCGCCTGCGCCACGCACAGCCCGGCGTTCAGCTCATCTCGCCGCCGCCGCATCACGACATTTATTCGATCGAGGACCTCGCCCAGCTCATCTACGACCTCAAGCGCGTCAATCCTCGCGCCGCTATCGGCGTCAAGCTCGTATCTGAGTATGGAGTCGGCACCATCGCTGCAGGTGTCGCCAAGGCCTACGCCGACTACATCGTCATCGCCGGCCACGCAGGTGGCACCGGCGCATCGCCACTCTCCAGCATCAAGTACGCCGGCAATCCTTGGGAGCTCGGCCTCGCTGAAGCGCAACAGGTACTGTTACAAAATGGCCTGCGCGGCCGGGTCCGTCTCCGCTGCGACGGAGGCCTCCGCACCGCCCGCGACATCCTCATCGCCGCGCTCCTCGGAGCCGACGAGTACGCCTTCGGCACCGCGGTTCTCGTCGCGCTCGGCTGCGACATGGCCCGGCAGTGTCATCTCAACACCTGCCCCACCGGCATTGCCACGCAGCGCGCCGATCTCCGCGCCAAATTTCGCGGCCGTCCAGAGCATGTGATCCGCTTCTTCGAGGAGCTGACCCGCGACATCCAGGTCCTACTCTCGAAAATCGGCCTGCCATCGCTCGAAGCCGCCATCGGCCGCACCGATCTGCTCGAGCAGGTCCGCTTCGACGGATCCCTGAACCTGGCGCCACTCCTGGCGGCTCCGCACGCCGGCCAGACCCATTGGCAGGGCCGCCGCAACATGCGCCCATCCCTTCACGCTCCCATCGACGACGCCTGGGTCGAACCCGCCCTCGCCGCTTACCGCGACGGGCAACACTTCGCCCTCGACGCTCTTATTGCCAACGAAGACCGCACCCTCGGCGCGCGCCTCGCCGGCGAGATCGCGATGCTCAACACCAACGGCACCTATTCCGACCAGCCGCTCACCTTCAAAATGACCGGCGTCGCCGGCCAGTCCTTTGGAGCCTTCGCCGTTCCCGGCATGCAGCTCATCCTCAAGGGCCTCGCCAACGACTTCGTCGGCAAGGGCCTCTCCGGCGGAGAAATCATCCTTCGCGGACAAGGCCGCGCCGCCCTCCAGTCCGAGCTGCACGTCATCCTCGGCAACGTCGCCCTCTACGGAGCCACCAGCGGAGCACTCTTTGCCGCCGGCCGCGCTGGCGAGCGATTCGCCGTCCGCAACTCCGGAGCCCTCGCCATCGTCGAAGGCGTTGGCGACCACGGCTGCGAATACATGACCGGCGGCCTCGCCGTCATCCTCGGCGCCACCGGCTTCAATTTCGGAGCAGGCATGACCGGCGGCCTCGCCTGGGTCTTCGATGAGGACGGCACGTTTATGGCAGACGAGCTCTACCACGCCGACTTCCTCCAGGCCGAGCCCTACGATACCCTTGATGCCGAGGCCCGCGAGAAAATCCACGGCCTCGTCCAGCTCCACGCCGAAAAGACCTTCAGCAACCGCGCATACCATCTGCTCGCCGCCTGGGACGAACTCGCGCCGCGCTTCATCCGCCTCACCCCGAAGCCGCAGGCGTAAGCATTATCGCCGGTTGCCGGAGGAATCATCCTGTCCTCCCCTCGCACCGCTGAGATCGAATTCCGGTACTCACAACGGGCGATCTCCTGCCCCCGATGTGCTAGACTCCCCGCTATGCCCGGCCCGGATGCAGAATCGTCCGGCTTCAGGACGGTCCAATTTGCGCTTAAGGTTCAGGACACGCGCATCGACGTCAAGGCGCAGCTTCCCGAAGGTCCCATCCGTCCGGCCGTCCTGCTCCCCATCATTCAAAACCTCTCCAACTCCCTCTCTGAGATCGCCGAACGCCGCGCCGAACTCCTGGGCCGGCACGTTAGCTGCCGCGAGGGCTGCGGAGCCTGCTGCCGCCAGGCCGTACCTATCACGCCAGTGGAAGCGGGCATGTTGTCCGAATGGATCGCCGCGCAGCCCGAAGAGCGAAAGGCAATTCTCCGCGCTCGCTTCCGCCATGCCGCCGAACGGTTGGAGGGGAGCGGCATCGCGCAAAGCATCCGCGAGGCCTCGCTGCCTCTCGATAAAGGGCAGATTCACGTGCTGGGCCTAAAGTACTTTGCTCTTGGCATTCCGTGCCCATTCCTCGAAGAAGAGCGTTGCACCATCCACCCGATCCGGCCTCTTCGCTGTCGCGAATACATGGTGGTTTCGGCGGCCGAGCACTGCGCGCATCCGGAATCGAAACAGGTCGTCGGCATCAAGCCGCCGGTGCTGCTTTCGCAGGTCCTGGGCAAATGGAGCGCCAGCGGAGAGGCGCAGCCCTTCGAGTTCATCCTTCTTACCATGCTCGATGAGTGGGAGGCTGCCCACCCCGCCATCGAGGACCGGGCCATTCGCGGCGTGCCGGAGCTCTTGCACGAATTTCTGCACGCCTTCGCCAGCAAAAATGCGGCGAGTCCGGCACCCAATCCAAATGAAGAGTTGTCATTGTGAGCGAAGTTTCTATCCTTCGCGCAGCGAAGGATAGGATGCAGGAAACTCGATTGCTAGAAGCTGATGGCTAATGGCCAACGGTATTCCAACCCCTGCTAATCTATCCGTCGAACAAGGAGAGTCCCATGAACGCCGCCGTTGTCGAAGCCTTCGATCGTCCTCCGCGCTACAAGTCTTTCGCCGATCCCATCCCCGCTGACGGAGAAATCCTCATCGAAGTCCGGGCCGCCGGTCTGCACCCGATCGTGAAAGCCCGGGCCAGCGGCGCGCACTACAGCAGTACTGGAGATTTGCCCCAAATCCCTGGAGTCGACGGAGTCGGGCGCCTCCCCGATGGCAGCCGCGTTTACTTCGGCGTTACGCGGCCTCTCTATGGCACTTTCGCCGAGCGCGCCATCACGCAGCCGTGGTTGACGCTGCCCCTGCCTGATTCCATCGATGATGTCACCGCTGCTGCCATGATGAACCCGGGCATGTCTTCGCGCGTCGCACTCGCCCGTGCAAAATTCATCGCCGGCGAGAGCGTCCTCATCCTTGGAGCCACCGGGGTCGCCGGACATCTCGCCGTGCAGATCGCCCGTCGTCTCGGCGCAGCGCGCGTCATCGCCGCCGGACGCAATCCCGAAGCTCTCCAGCAGGCCGCCGCCCTCGGCGCCGACGCCATCATCCCCCTCGAGCAAGACCGCGACACCCTCGTCGCCGACTTTCGCAGGCATCTGTCCGAGTCAAAAATTGACGTTGTCCTCGATTATCTCTGGGGTCCTCCCGCGGAAAGCCTGCTCGCCGCCGTTGCGCAAAAGGGCCTTTCTCACGCCTCACACCGCATCCGCTATGTCCAGATCGGCGGCATCGCCGGACCAACCATCTCGCTGTCCGCAGCTGTCTTGCGCAGCTCCGACCTCGAACTCCTCGGCAGCGGATTCGGCAGCGCCTCGCTTCAGGAGATCATGAAGTCCGTCGGCGAGTTTATTCAAGAAGCCGCCAAGTCGCCCTTCCAGATCCCGACGAAAGCAGTCTCGCTGCGCGACGTCGAAGCGCTCTGGAACAGTCCCCACAAAGGTGCGCGGTTAGTCTTCCAGCCGTGACTAGGTACGAGCAGTTGAGACATTTCCTTTAAGCGTCGAGTGTGTCCGCGTAGCCTTCACTAGCCTTGGGTGGTGCGATACTATCTTTCTACCGTGTGAGCCTGCGAAACACGCACATCTGATAACAGGGGAGCTATTTGGAAGGGCGGAGATGAGGATCGCGGTGCTCGGCAGTTGGCGTGAGAGCGACGCGCACTACACAGTTCGGGGATCGAAGAAAGAATTTGAAGCCGCGTGTCGCGAAATTGGTCGGGAATTTGCTAGCCGGCAACAAGTCATTGTTGTTGGCGCCCAATCGGATAGCACTGCGGACGCCCATGTTGTAAATGGATACATCAGTGTTACGGGCAATAATGCTGAACGACCATTGATCCAAATCGTTCGCCCGGACGACGATTCCAACTCATACCGAGATCTCGCGTCTAAGTATCCAAGGTTATTTTCCTTCCCACCCTCAATGCAGCATAAGTGGGGAGACGTTCACCTAATCCAGATCCGCGACGCAGACGCCATCCTGGTAATAGGAGGAGCGTCGGGAACGTATCAAGCGGGTTTGGCAGCGATTGTGGCAAAAAAGCGATTAATCCCGATTGGGTCATTCGGTGGTGCGGCGGGTAAACTTTCGAATTCCTTGCATTCGCCCGACGTGCCGTTTGCAACTGAGTTAGGCATTCTCAATGGACCGTGGAACAGCCATACGTTGGATACTGCAATGAGTTTGCTCGGAGTCAATCGCAAACCGAAAATTCTCATAATTCATGGCCATGGTTCTGATCGCTACAAACTAACGGAGTGGCTTCGCACTACACTTGGTCTAACAGATTTGCTGATCATGCAACAGGAGTTCGGAGCGGGTCGTGCCCTACCGGATAAATTCGAAAGTATCGCTGAGCAGGCTGACGGCGCCATCGCGGTGGCTACACCGGACGACGTGGGGGGCATTGTAGGAAGTACGCCGGAGTTGTTGCGAGCGCGCCAAAATGTTTGGATTGAGATTGGCTGGACTTGGGGTCGTTTAGGTCGCAATAAGCTTATTTTACTTTGCAAAGGAGGCATCGAAGTTCCAAGCGATCTGCACGGGATGGAGTATTACCGCTACAACGATTCACCTCTCGAAGTCACCGAGAGCATCCGAGCCTTCATACACCAACTGGCTGGGCGTGAGTAAAAGTACTTGGCGCGATCTTCGCACAGGTTAAGTACGGATATGAACGTGAGCAAAACCTGCCCGGAGGCCGCCGGGTGCCCCACGTCCGGATAATTCCTATAAAAGTCGTTTGACATTTATGCACGTCGAAGTGATCGCCGCCGCACCCGACCGAAAGTCGACCCTTGCGAACATGCTTGAGTTGTACGGACACGACTTCAGCGAGTTCCTCGATCTGGAGATCGGGTTGGACGGCCGATTCGGCTACGTCGATCTCCCGCTTTACTGGACGGAGCCCGGCCGGCATCCCTTTCTTATCCACGTGAACGGCAAGCTGGCCGGTTTTGTGTTTGTTAAAGAAGAATCGGCAGCCTCAGGCCAGCAGCCGCTCTGGGACATGGCGGAGTTCTTCGTTGTTCGTGCATATCGCAGGCGCGGGATCGGTATTCAGGCAGCGCACGAAGTGTGGAGGCGATTCCCCGGGCCATGGCAGGTGCGCGTAATGCAGTCGAATGCATCGGCGGTTGAATTCTGGTCGCGTGCCATTTCGACCTTTACCCGCGAGCCAATCCAACCTGTTTCAATCGAGAACGGCGGCAAAATTTGGCACAGCTTCTCATTTGTATCCAAGCCCTAGCTGGACACAAAATAAGCAGTCGTATATCGAGCGCCCGTTGCCATGAGATTCTCAATTGACTCAATAGACTCGATCCCGCCTCTCGCTCCAACCGCCACGCAATTCAAAGCGGCCGCAGCGCAGGCGAAATCGAGCTGCCGCTGGAGAGGCCACTCCTGAAGCATTCCATAGATAAATCCCGCATGAAAGATATCGCCCGCCCCGGTCGTATCGACCACCGGCACACAAAAAGCCGACGCGTAATGAAACTGCTTGCCGTCCCACGCCACCACGCCGTCCGCACCAAGGGTCGCCGCGGTCAGCAGACATCCGTAGCGGTGATGCATCTGCCGTAGCGCCTCTTCGAGGTCGGGCTCCGCCATCAGCCGGCAAGGGAAGTCCCGGCTCACAATCAGGTAATCAATCTTCTCCAGCAGCTCTTCCACGCCCGGATAAACCTCATCGATATCCGCAATCACGCGCACGCCGGCAGCGCGAGCCCACTCCGCCGCAACCGTCGCTGCCGCCGTATCGTGCCCATCGACGTGAAGCGCTCGCGCATTCACGATCCAGTCGCGCTCGAGCTCTTCTGCCTGCAGGACAAGCCGCTCATCGCGCCTGCAGAGCACCGTCCGCTCCCCTCCGCCGTCGACGATGATCAGCGACTGCGGGCTGGCGCAGCCTGCGACCGTCACCAGCTGCGTCTCTACGCCCGCGCGCGCAAACTCCCTGCGATGGAGCGCCGCAGCGTCATCGTCGCCCAGCTTCCCCACATAGCGCGTGCGCATTCCCCAGTGCTGGCACGCAACCACGGTGGTCGCGACCTGCCCTCCCGGCAGCACGTTCGCCGTGCGGTACTCTACCTTGGAACCGGCCACCGGGAAACTTTCGAGAGGAATCAGCGTGTCCGTGGCATTCAGCCCCACGCCGACCAGATCAACCTTCGACAACTCCGTCATATTGTCACTGTAAATGGAGTATTAGCCCTCCGTCCCCCCTCTCTGTCATATACTCGCTACGGTTAAATTGAGAGGTTAGCGAATGTCGCTTGTCAGATGCCTTCTCTTGGCTGGAATCACTCTCGGAACCAATCTGCTTGCCCAACCCTCCGGCCCCGGCCAAAAAGACGACTGGTGGAAGCATGCCGTCATCTACGAGATCTACCCGCGCAGTTTCCAGGACTCCAACGGCGACGGCATCGGAGACATCAACGGCATCACCTCGCGCCTCGACTATCTCCACGACCTCGGCGTCGGCGCCATCTGGATCACGCCCATGTATCCCTCGCCCGGCGTCGACTATGGCTACGACATCTCCAACTACACCGCTCTCGATCCCGAATATGGCACGATGGCCGACTTCGACCACATGGTTGCCGAGGCCAAGCAGCGCGGCATCCGCGTCATCATGGACTACGTCATCAACCACACCTCCGACCAGAGCCCGTGGTTCATCGAGTCGCGCTCTTCGCGGACCAACCCCAAGCGCGACTGGTACATCTGGCGAGATGGCAAGGGTCCTGGCCTTCCGCCCAACAACTGGCAGTCCTGGTTCGGCCACTCCGCCTGGACCTACGACGAGAAGACCGGCCAGTGGTACTACCACTACTTCTACAAGCAGCAGCCCGACCTCAACTGGCGCAATCCTGAGGTCGAGAAAGCCATGAGCGACGTCCTCCGCTTCTGGATGGACAAAGGAGTCGACGGCTTCCGCATCGACGCCGTATCCCGCCTCTTCGAAGACCCCAACCTCCACGACGACCCCTACCGGCCCGGATACAACGCCTACGGCGACCGCAATATCGAGCACAAATACACCGACAACTACCCCGAGGTGAACGACGTCCTCAAGCGCCTGCGCAAAGTCGTCGGCAAATATCCCGGAGACCCCGTCCTCATCACCGAGGCCGACGAGCCCAACATCACCGAGCTCACCAAGCTCTACGGCCAGGGAGACGAGGTCCAGCTACCCATGGACTTCCAGATCGCCGATCTCAACAAGCTTTCCGCGCCCGACTTCCGCCTCCTCTTCGACCAGGTCGAGAACAACACCGCGCACGGACAGCCCGAGCTCTTCTTTAGTAATCACGACCAGCGCCGCCAGTGGGACCGCTACGGAGACGGCGTCCACAACGACGAAATCGCCAAACTCATGGCCGCGCTCCTGCTCACCACTCGCGGAACCCCGCAGATGTACTACGGCGAAGAAATCGGCATGCGCACCACGGACCCCGCCCGCATCGAAGACGTCCACGACCCCATCGGCAAGCTCGGCTGGCCCAAGGAGAAAGGACGCGACGGCGAGCGCACCCCCATGCAGTGGGATAACTCCCCTAACTCCGGCTTTACTACCTCGCCTAAGCCCTGGCTGCCCATCCCGCCCTCCGCTGCTACCTATAATGTCGAGACGGAAAAGAAAGACCCCAACTCCATCTTCAACGCCTACAAGACACTCCTCGCCCTGCGCCAGTCTGAGCCAGCACTGCGTGACGGTTCCTACCAGGCCCTCGACGAGGAGAACCCATACGTCTTCTCTTTCATTCGCGTGCGCGAAGGATCGACGGTACTCGTCTCTCTGAACATGAGCGCCGAGCCTCGGACTATTTCAGTGAAGGGTCTGAAAGGAACCACCGCTGGCCCGCTCTACAGCTCACCTGCCTCCGGAGACGAAGCTATCCCCCTCGACAAGATCCAACTCGCACCTTTCGGAGTGTTGGTGGCCAAGGTGCAGTAGCTACGGCTCGGAGCTGCGCTTTCGGCAGGACAAGCCGCGACGATCGTATTTTTCGCCCGGCTTTACCGCGAGCTTATTCAGGAGCTCCGACAATGATCCCATTGACGTCTTAGGTTCCCTTACTGGTGCGAATGGGGGATGGTAGAACCTAAGAGTGTGTGTTAGAACCACGCTATCGAATGTTCCCGTTCCGACCTCCCATGTTGACCCTCACCACATTGCTTTCACTGCAATAGCGCCCACCTGGCTGGATACCCATCCATTTTTCACAAAATCCATCCTCTTCTAATTTGCCAGGAGATAGGGGGATTTCTTGCCGACCCGTTCTTCCGATTTCCACTCTGCCCCTCGACGTGATCACCAATCGCATGATCCGCTCTGGGTTAAGACGTTAATGACCGTTCCCATTCTTGGGGCGTCGCTATTCGTAATTCTTTCCGCACACTACTCCCCACCTGAGAAAAACTGGGCGTTTGGGGTTGCGGGAACAATGCTCGGTTACTGGTTAAGAAAATGAGGCGGTGGACGGGTGGCCCACCCTTAATTCGCCATGAATGAGGGTGCCCCATCCTGAGCGCGTTCTTCGCGCGAAGGGTGGAAAGCGATCATCCCGCCCCGCAACCTCCAGCCTCGCACCGCGAAGGGCCCGATGTGTGGCCCACTCAAGCTTCCTTTGCTTGAGTGGGGAGTTCTCCGATGCACATCTAATGTGACAAACAGGCTACAACTCCATGACACAGGTCAGGGTTTGCCTCTGATTAACTGGGCTTAGTTGGTGATACCCCGGACGATTATGCGGGAACTCAAATTGCTCAGTCTCCGCATCGCAAATGTGAGGAGTGGATATGGATGCTGCGGAACTAATTGATCCCCGACCGAACGATGACGCCCCGCTTGCTTTCTGGCACGACCGGCTCGTGCTGAGTGTGCATCACGACGGAGCGGGTGCGATGCCCACAGAGTCGAAAATCATGACCGGCCACCTTGTTCACAGCATTATTTTCCGACTGACGGGCGAGTGGCCCACCCTTTCTCGGAATTGCCCGCTATTGACCACGAATGAGGGTGCCCCATCCTGAGCGAAACATAGGGTGGGAGGCACATGCACGCGATTGTCCCCCAGTTCGGCGCCAATATTTGTACAGCATGAAAGCGGCCGCCTCTACCCGTAATCAGCCAGCCAGCCGGTGATATATTGGGCGCTGTTGGAGGGCCAGTCGATGCCGAACTATGAACTAATCGTCATTGGCGTTGGTACGAGCGCGCTCAACTACCTCTATGCTCTGCTGAAAACCGGGGCACCGAAGACTTATTCGATTGCCGAAGCAGAAAAGGCCTTTGGCAAAGGCAACGTCCCTCCATCCGTCATGCAGAAACTGTCAGGAAATTTCCCCAAGAGCACTCTGGTGATCGGAGAGTCCGACCTGTGGGAGAGGGCCGGTACCTCCAACCCGGGTTACAGAGTGGGACAGACCTCGGATCACGTCCGCACGCCGGATTCGCCTCGCCCGGTCGGCAGCGACTCGAGCTTCCGGCCGGTGAGTGAGTATGTCTCGGAGATGAAAAGTCTGCGTGGAACAGTGGAGAAGGACGCCAAGAGTATTGGCGCTTCCATTAGTTTTCTTCGCGGCCAGGTCCAGAAGGTCAGTGAGGACGTGGCTGGTTATAGCGTCAAGGTGCTAGCCAGCCCCGTTGCTTACACATGTGCGAAAGTGGTCGTGGCGTCGGGAGCCGGTCCTACCTCTTTGCCGGATCCATTGAAGTTGGAAAACATCAAGAACAAGGATCTTCTGAAGAACAGGCGCGATTACGAGGAATTGATCGGTGGCACCGAGTATCTCTATTCTCATGCGCCTAAGTACAAGCAGGTCTTGGTCTATGGCGGTGCGCCAACCTCCGCGTGGGTAGTGGCCCGCGCCCGGCAGCACTACTGCAAGGTCCTGTGGGTGTCGCGGAGCGGGTGGGACGGTGCCAATCCCGCCGGCCGGAACAAGGAGGTCATAGAGTGGGCTGCTAAAAATAAGGTCATGGTCAAGGCCGACATCGCCAGCGTTGAAGTGATTGTGCCACCGCTCTCCGGCTACCCCCGAATCCTCGTACACCTCACCGACCGCAAGAATTACACACTCGACCAGGTTATTTACGCGACAGGTGCGGACCCGCTCGGAAATGGGGGGCCCGGACAAATTCTGGAATCCAAGCTGCGTGACAAACTCGTTCCCCGCTTCGACCCCAATTACCGCTTCTCCCCGACCGACGACGTTCCGGTGGCATGGGCGACCGACAACGAAACCTGCTGGGTGGTGGGTGCCCCGGTCTTCCGCGCCGTCGGTAAGCTGGGAGACCCCACGTCGAACTTGTTGAAAGAATTCCAGGCAAAATATCGGAAGATTGCGGCGATTATGGGCGAGGCCGGCACTCCGGACGAGGGCGTGGCGGTGGTCACTGCGTCCATCAAAGCCACGACCGGTTACACACAAACAGGCGACAACTTTAACTGGAATACGGCGGATCTGCTGGAGCTGCGAGCCTTTCTTACGCGCGCGTATGGTAATGCCTTTACCGAGAACGAGCGCAACGAACTGGCACAAAAAATCGTCGCAGAACGCAGCAAAAAGGGCGCGTATCCACTACAGTTTCCACAACAGGACTTTGTAAAGATCATCCAGGACTACGGGAACACGAAAAATCTGAAACTGCCCAGTCCGTTCTCGGA
Source organism: Acidobacteriota bacterium (assembly GCA_013289875.1). Classification (GTDB taxonomy): domain Bacteria; phylum Acidobacteriota; class Terriglobia; order Terriglobales; family Acidobacteriaceae; genus Silvibacterium. Next base: position 54,867 of record JABCZC010000010.1, read on the forward strand.
GGATATTAAGAAATTCTCAGGACAATACGAGTGGCTGCAGAATAATTCCGCCAGGCGAACCTAAGGCTGGGCCTACAGCAAAGGTATCTGCTTGCCGCGTACATCTCGCTTTTGAGATGTAGGACCGGACCACCGGGCCATCAGGGCGGGTGGCCCACCCTTTCTCGGAATTGCCCGATATTGACCACGAATGGGGTGCCCCATCCTGAGCGAAGCGAAGGACGGGAGGCACAATGGTTGCTGACCGCCGTCTGAGCGCTTGGCCGACAATTTCCCCCAATCCGGTACAATAAAAATAGAGACAAAGAAGCCTGGCCGCCCTTGCAGCCGGGCTTTTCGTTTCCGCGAGCAGTCATTCCCAAAACGGGAACCGACCCCTCGTAAGTCATTGATTCGTTGTTAAGTAGCGTAAGTCATTCATAACATGGTACATGCGGCCCACGTATACCCTAACCCCAACGGAATGTGGTAGGAACCAATCGAGGGGGGAGGGGGGTAGGGGGCTTATGCCGCGAAATCAGAACCTCCCGGACGGGTGGCCATATCTGGCCGCCACTGCAACGGGGTGCCCCGCAGGTAAGGTCAGATATGGGCCACCCAGCCCACCGTGCTTTGTCGCTGAAATGCGGTTCGGCTAAGATGGCGGCTACGAAGAATTTAGATTCCGTACAGGCAACCTCAACGAACGCAACATCCTCCGAGCAGAAGGGTCACAATCAAGGTCCGGACCGGGGGAGTTTCCCACTCGCGGACGGAATGGAGCCCATCACTCCTCGAAGCCCCACGCAACGGAGAGTAACGCAGGGTAGCGAAGGACGATCGGCAAGGGATAGACAGATGAGTGTTCTTCGTTCGTTCCGTAAATTGACTTTGGCGGCGCTCCTGTTCGCGTTGCCGTGCGCGTCTTACTCGCAGGTTTCGATTGGTGTCTCAATCAACATAGCCCCTCCTGTACTTCCGATTTATGTGCAGCCCGTTTGTCCTGCACCCAACTACATCTGGACACCCGGCTACTGGGCGTGGGGGGAGTTTGGCTACTACTGGGTGCCCGGCACCTGGGTTTTGGCTCCGCAACCCGGCTATCTCTGGACACCTGGCTACTGGGGTTGGGGTGCAGGCGGCGTGTATGTCTTTAACCCCGGTTACTGGGGCCTCCACGTTGGGTTTTACGGCGGCGTCAATTACGGCTTCGGTTATGGCGGAGTCGGTTTTGTTGGCGGTGAATGGCGTGGCGGTTCGTTTGCCTACAACACGGCCGTGGTGAACGTGAACACTACCGTCATTCACAACACCTACATCAACAAAACCGTCATTAACAACACCACGATCATCAACAACAATCGGACCAGCTTCAACGGTGGCCCGAATGGCATTGCCGCGCGGCCAACAGCGCAGGAACAGGCTTACTCCAATGAGAGGCACATCCCGCCGACTCAGGCTCAGGTGCAGCATGTGAACCTGGCGAAGCAGGATCGTGCCAACTATGCGACGGTCAACCATGGCATGCCGGCACATGCAGCATTACCGAAACCGGCAGCGTCTACGGCGGACTTCGCCCGCGCAGTTCCGGCCCGCGGCGCCACGGCGGCTCCGTTCACTCCGGCCAAGGCTGGCACGATACCGAAGCCTGCTGCCGAAGCGAAGCCTGCTGAGTCGACGGCGGCAACACGGCCAGCGCCCGCAGCCAGGCCGGCTCCGGCAACGAAACCTGCGCCCGAGGCCAAGCCGGCAACGAAACCTGCGCCCGAGGCCAAGCCTGCAACGAAACCTGCGCCCGAGGCAAAGCCTGCAACGAGACCTGCACCCGAGGCAAAGCCTGCTCCCGCAGCTAAACCAGCTCCGAGACCTGCACCCGAGGCAAAGCCTGCTCCCGCAGCTAAACCAGCTCCGAGACCTGCACCCGAGGCAAAGCCTGCGCCCGCAGCTAAACCCGCGCCCGAGGCACACCCTCAGGCCAAGCCTGCACCCAAACCCGCGCCCAAGCCTGAAGAAAAGCGCCCTGAGTAACAGAGAATACTTGGCTGAGAATTTCCCCGAAGCCGCTACAATAGAAATAGAAGACAAAGGCCCGGTTGCATCACAGCCGGGCCTTTTCTTTTGGCGCAAAACCCTCCGACAAGTAAGTCATTTCGAATCAATCACTCCCAGGTTTCTCTTTTATAATCAATGAGTCTCAGGCATTTGCAGCGGAAGCCGCTTGGAATCAATGAGTCTCAAAATCGCCACAGACCGAGGGGGAGGGGTAATCCCCTCATTGAAGCACCACCAAAATCGCCGCCACACTGGTCAGCGAAAAGGCGCATACTAACGTCTAACGAAGCAGAGATCGGCCCTGTTTCGGGAGACGTCCAAATGCGAATCCACAGCTTTGTTCCTCGCTTGCCAGCGACGCTCGCGCTGGGAGCTGCTCTTGCGCTCGCTCCAGCCGTGATCCTCGCCCAGTCGAGCACCCCGCAAACAGCGCCGCCAGATTCCCAGACGCAGACCCAAACCCAGACACAGACGCCGCCCGCGCAGCCTCCTGCGTCGACCCAGCCATCAACCTCCGGAAAGTCCGCCGGCTCCGTCCCGCTTCCGCCTCCGGACGCCAAGCCCAGCGGCGCGCCGGCCAATCCCGATGACGCCACGAATGCCGTGCCTCCCAGTGCAACGTCGAGTTCCACGGCATCTCCCTCAGTGAACCCTGACGGCAGCGTTGCCGGAGTGAAGAAGGGAAGCATCAACGACGTAAGCGCAGTGGGCACACGCGATATCGGCGCCCGGGGCGTAGGCAACTGGTATTCGACCGAATCCGAAATCAAGATGGGCAAGTCCTACGCGGCCATGATCGAGAAGAGCACCAAGTTCATCACCGATCCCGTGGTGGTCGAATACGTGAACCGCGTTGGGCAGAACATCGTCAAGAACTCCGACTGCAAGGTGCCCTTCACCATCAAGGTGATCGACTCCGACGAGATCAACGCCATGGCGCTGCCCGGCGGATTCTTCTACGTCAACTCCGGCCTGGTTCTCGCTGCCGACGAAGAGGCCGAACTGGCCGGTGTAATGGCGCACGAGACCGCCCACGTCTGCGCGCACCATGCCGCCCGCGAGATGACCCGCGCCAACTACGCCCAGCTGGGCACCATTCCCCTGATCTTTATCGGGGGGTGGGCTGGTTACGGCATTTACGAAGCCGCCAGCATCGCGATTCCGATGACTTTCCTCGAATTTTCGCGTGAGTTCGAGGCGCAGGCCGACTACCTTGGCGTTCAATATATGTATCGCGCCGGCTACGATCCCCAAGCCTTTGTAACCTTCTTCGAGAAGATTCAGGATCTCCAGAAGCACAAGCCCGGCGCGGTGGCTCGAGCCTTCTCCGACCATCCGCAGACTCCCGACCGTATCGCGCATTCGCAGGAAGAGATCGCGAGGATTCTGCCTCCGCGCGACGAATATCTGGTGACCACCTCAGAGTTCGACGACGTCAAGGCGCGGCTGGCGCGCATCGAGAACAAGCGCAAGCTGACCGACGGCAAGAACGGCCAGAAGCCGACGCTGCGGCGTGTGAGCAATACTTCGGACCCGAACAACCCGAGCAGCAGTACGGACGACCGGCCGACGCTGCATCGCCGCGACGACTCCGGCACCAGCACGACCGGAGGCAGTACCACGGGGGGCGGCAGCACTTCTCCGTCCGGCGGCGGCAGCACTTCTCCGTCCAGCGGAGGCAGCACTTCTCCGACCAGCAATTAACGGATCCGGCGATCAGATTTGGTTCGAAGATTGACGGCTGAGGGCGGTCCTCGATTGCACGGTGAACTCGCTCAACACTTCTTGCACTTGGCCAGGATGGCCTTCTGCAGCCGGTCGCGTAGTTCGTTCGGCAATTCGTAGATCACGTGCTTGCGGTAGATTTCGATGGTTTTGCGGGTCGTGCTGAGGGTGATCACGCAGTGCTCACAGCCGTGGAGATGCTCTTCCAGGTCAGCCCGCATCCGGACGCTTACTTTGTCGTCGATGAGATCGTCCAATTGCGCCAAAAACTCAGAGCACGTCACTTCACACCATCCTTATTTCGATTGCGGAAGTAGCGGTTGAGCCGCTCCCGCAATTGAAGCCGCGCCCGCAGCAGGCGCGACTTGACCGCTGGAATACTTAAACCCAAAGTCTCGGCCGTTTCCTCGGTCGAGAGACCTTCTACATCTCGCAGGACGAAAACCACGCGAAAGCCTGGAGGCAACCCCTGGATCGTCTTACGCAGAATATCGGCCATTTCTGACTGGCCATATTGCTCTTCCGGGTCAGGACCCCAATCCGCCAGATCGCGCGGCATGGAGCCTTCCTCGGTCTCGACATCTTCGTCGATCGATACCATGCGGCCAGTGCGCCGTTTGCGCAGCCGCATCAACGATTCGTTCACTGCAATCCGCACCAGCCAGGTATAAAACTTCGAGTTACCCTGAAACTGGTTCAGCTTCTCGTAGGCTTTGAGGAACGCATCCTGGACCACATCCTCCGCATCTTCGCGGTTCTGGGTGATGTGCTGGGCGATCCGGAAAACCTGGCGGTCATACTGCCGCACAAGCTTCTCGAATGCCTCGACATCGCCCGCGCGCGCGCGATTGACGAGCAGAATATCGGGATGTATTTCTTCAGTGCCTTGTGTTTGGATCGTTGACATGGCAGATAGTTTCAGAAAAAGGGCCGTTCGAAGAGAGACAGCCGGTCCGTTCCTGTCCCTTCATCCTAAATGGCAGGACAGGCGCGAGTAAAACGGCTCATCCTGCTCCGGTTCCGCAAACTTCATCGCTATCGTTTTGATCCGGGAAGTATCCAATGGGGAAACACTCCGCGATTTGTTCGCGGTTTCTGTGGCACGCAGGGAGCGCTTTCGGCATACAGTAAAGGTGGGAGCTGGACGAACGTGACGCGCGCGGAATCAAAGAGGATAAACCGGACGGGATGGTATGTCTCTGTCCTTGGGGCAGTGATAACTTGTGCGGGTTTTTGTGTGCTTGGGGCACAGACGGCGTCGTCTCCGAAGTCCAGCACAGCCTCGACATCCGCGCACAAGAAATCGAGCAGCGCGAAGAAGACCATCCCGAATAGCCATACCTCGGGTTCTCATTCAACTGCGCACGTAGCTTCTGCAAGCGCGCACTCTGCAACCCACACATCGAAGACGAAGCACAAGCAGCTTACCGCAAAGCAACTCGCCAGGAGCCAGAAGCTGCACCAGGCCTTCGTAGCGTCGTCACAGCTTCGACCTATGGCGCAGCAGTTGGCATCCACTCGATCGCCGGCGGCTTACGCCGGGGTTTCAGCCTATGCGCATGCGCATACGGGCGAGGCTGCAGCAGCGGCATATCTTGCGCTGGGGCATGCCTATCTGCTGGACCATAAATATCCGGAAGCGGTCAGCGCTTTTCACTCGGCAAACCAGGCGGGACAGTCGCTCGACGACTACGCGGACTATCTCACCGCGCAGGTCTATTTGCAGGACAACAAGCTGGGTGATGCAGAGCCTATTCTGAGCACTTTCATACAGAAGCATCCGGATTCAATTTTCGTTCGCAGCGTGCCCGTACTGGAGGCCAACCTGTTTCTGCAGGAGGGCGATCCCCAGGCTGCGTTGCGGATACTCGACGCGCATCGCACCGAGCCGATTGCCGGCAAAGCGGATTTTCAGCTCGCTCAGGCGAAAGCGAACCTGATGGCTGGCCACACGTCCGAAGCGCAGCAGCAGTTCCGGCGTGTGTATCTAAATTTCCCGCTTAGTCAGGAGGCGGCTCAGGCGCGGGCACAGCTGGTGTCTTCCGGAGAGATCGCGTCACTGCCGCCGGAGGAGCGCCGCCACCACGCCGACGCTCTGTACGCCGCGGGCCGGTACAGCGATGCGGAGGACGAGTATCGCTCCCTTGCCGGCGATTCGGCTCTCGGTGAGAACGCGCGCAATGGATTGCTCGTCGCAGCGGCTGCCTGTGATTGGAAGCTGAAGCGGCTGAACAAGCAGGAGCTGGATCGTTTGCCGGACAGCGACGATGACACGGGTGCACGCAGGCAGTATCTCCTGATGGAACTGGCGCGTAATAAGGATGACGGCGATACCCAGCGGACCATCGTCGAGCAGATGATGACGCGCTTTCCCGAGAGCCCCTGGCTGGCCGAGGCGCTCTACTCGAGCGGCAATATGTATCTGCTGCGCAAGGATTTCCCGAACGCGATCAAATATTACGGCGAGCTGACGACACGATTTCCGAAATCGTGCGAGTCGCCTCACAGCGGACCCTGTTCGAACTATTCACCCAGCAGCCACTGGCGCGCTGCGTGGCTGAACTATCGGCTTGGCCAATACGCCGAAGCGGCTCGGCTCTTCGACGAGCAGATCGCCAACTTTGCCGGAGGGAAAGAAATACCCGCGGCCCTGTACTGGCGAGGGCGTCTTTACGAAACCGAGGATCATCAGCCAACCAAGGCGGCTGGCTACTATCGCACCGTGGCTCGCGTTTATCGGCACTATTACTATGCGGCCCTGGCGCAGGAACGGCTGGAGCAACTTGGTCAAGTAACGCCGGTGAGCTTTTCCGTGCTTGAAGCTCTGCACCCGGAGCCGATACCGGAGCTGAGCGACGATGTGCCGGAAGACGATCCCCACGTGGTGAAAGCGAAGCTCCTGGCTAACGCGGGGTTGAACGAGTACATCGCCCCGGAAATTCAGGCGGCCGACGGAAGCGAAGAGTGGGGAGCCTTCGCCGAGGCTGAAATTTTTGCCTCCTACGGTGAAACGTGGCACGCCATGCGGCTGCTGAAGCACGCGTTGCCGTTCTACACCTCAGCGCCTGTCGAATCGATCCCGATGGGCTATTGGCGGATTCTCTTTCCTCAGCCGTATTGGCCTGACATCAAGGAGAACGCCGCCAGCAATGGCCTTGATCCGTACATGGTGGCTTCACTGATTCGCCAGGAGTCGGAATTCAATCCCGGCGCAGTTTCAAATAAGAGCGCCTATGGCCTGATGCAGTTGTTGCCCAGCGTTGGAAAGAGCATGGCCAAACAAGAGGGAATTCACCACTTCGAGACCAACCAGTTGCTCGATCCCTCGACGAATATCCGTCTGGGAACGCTGTACCTCAAGCACACGCTGGACAAATTCGGCGGCCGTCCGGAGTATGCCTTTGCCGCATACAATGCAGGCGATGAACGCGTCGTCGACTGGCAATCGATCGGCCACTATCGCGATATGGACGAGTTCGTGGAGTCGATCCCGTTCACCGAAACTCGGGAGTATGTTCAGGCCATCGTTCGCAACCAGCAAATCTATCGCGAACTGGATAAAGTAAGCTCGCAACGCGCTTCCAGCAACCCGCACTGACGCGACACACCTTCGCCGATGAGCGAAAATAAAGGCATGGAGTTCATCGACCTCAAGACGCAGTATCGCCGCCTGAAGCCGGCGATCGATGCGCGTATTCAGGCTGTACTCGACCACGGTCAATACATCCTGGGACCCGAAGTTCGCGAACTGGAAGGGCGGCTCGCCACACGCACCGAAGCGAAATACTGTATCACCTGCGCAAGTGGGACTGACGCCCTCCTGCTGGCAATGATGACCATCGGAATCGGCCCTGGCGATGAGGTCATCACCCCGCCTTTCACATTTTTCGCTACCGGCGAAATGATCGCCCTGCTCGGCGCGGTTCCTGTTTTCGCGGATATCGACCCAACCACCTATAACATCGATCCTGAAAAAATCGAAGCGGCGATCACGCCCCGCACACGCGCCATCATGCCGGTGAGCCTCTATGGGCAACCCGCGGCGATGGACGCGATCAACGCCATCGCCGCACGCCAAAATCTGCCTGTGATTGAGGACGCGGCGCAGAGCTTTGGCGCCCTCTACAACGGCCGCCACTCCGGGAACCTGAGCACCATCGGTTGTACTAGCTTTTTCCCCTCCAAGCCGCTGGGCTGCTATGGCGATGGTGGCGCGTGCTTCACCAGCGACGACGCTCTGGCCACTGCTATGTTCGAGCTGCGTAACCACGGGCAGGATCGCCGCTATCATCACACGCGCATCGGCATCAACGGACGCATGGACACTCTTCAGGCTGCGGTGCTGCTGGCCAAACTCGATGCCTTCGATGCGGAATTGCTGGCACGCAACGAGGCGGCGGATTGCTACACGTCAATGCTCAAAGGCGCAGTCCAGACTCCGTCCGTTGCCCCGCGCTGCTCGAGCGTCTGGGCGCAATACACGATCGAAGTAGACGACCGCGAAGCCGTCGAATCGGCCATGCGCGAAGCCGGCATACCGGCGACAGTGCATTATCCTGTCGCGCTTCACTTGCAGCCGGTCTTCTCGTCTCTTCGACAACAGTTCGGACTCGGCACAGGCAGCTTTCCCCATGCCGAGCGTGCCGCCGCCCGTGTTCTCAGTCTGCCTATGCACCCCTATCTTTCGCCAGGAGACATTCAGCGTGTAACCGACGCCGTCAAAGCCGCGTTGCATCAGGCTTCCGTCAGATGAATCCGAAGAGTCAATTGTCTTTCTGGGTTTGTGTCAACGATAGGGATTGACAGGCCGCCTCGCTCCGGCAAGAATGGCCTCAAACATTTCGGTTACGAAATGTTTGGAGCGGGAACCCGCCAGAAATGTTGAAAGACTGCTTCAGCACACGCGATGTCCTTGAGTTGACAGGCGTGACTGCCCGGCAACTCCAGTGGTGGGACGAGCGGCGGATCGTGGTTCCAGCGCGGAATGGCCGAAATCGCGTGTACTCCGGGGCAGACCTACTCGACATTCTTGTCATCGAACAGCTCAGGCAAAGAAGTATTTCGCTCGCGCGAGTACGGCGCGTTCTGCGTCTCTTGCGTGCGGAGTTGAACATCCGGCTGGCCGACCTTGTATCTGGGAAATTTGAGTTCCACCTTTTGCTGGCTGGTAGACGGATATTTCTCGAAACGGATTCGAAGGAAGTGATCGAGCTATTGCGGAACACAATGCAGCCGATGCTCTTGATAAGTCTCACCGACGCAGTGAAACCGCTGCGCGTCGAGTTGAAGAATGTATTGCAGAAGTCTGCGGCCAAGAAGCCGGCCGGTCAAACAACAGCCGGCCAAGCCAGGAGGGCAGCGAAACAACGCGTGACGGCATAGCGAGAATACAAACTCGAGGCGTCGCGATCTGGACACCCCAGTTCCACGTCGCAAAACAAACAGCGAGAACGAAGACAAGGGAGGTTTTACATGTCATCGGAACTGCAATTGCTCGAACAGTGGATACCAGAGCAGATGGAACCAGGAACGCTTTTTGTGCTTGAGAATGCAGGATCCCTCGGAGACGCCCAGAATCCCTACTGGGCAGTTCTCGCCTGCCCGAGTTGCGGGGCGCTGGGGCTGATCACCCGAGCCCAATTCGCCGGCATCGAATCGATGATTTGCGGGGCGGATAATTGCTCCGCCGAGTATTACCTGCGCGAAGACGAGATCGAGTACCGCAAACCTCACTAGCAGGAAACTCGCATCGCGGGCCGTGCCTCCCTATGCGGGCACGGCTTTCTTGTCTCCGGGCAGTTTCTTTTACGGTCAATATTTCAGATACGATAAATTCAGCGCCCGGATGGCGAAATCGGCAGACGCAGCGGACTTAAAATCCGCAGGCCCGCAAGGGCTGTGGGGGTTCAAGTCCCCCTCCGGGCACCATAGATTCAAATAGTTGCATGGGCAAGGCATCTTCGGGTGCCCTTTTCTATGCCCAAACTATGACCAATCTCAGTCCGCCGCTCGGCGAACTGAGATTATCGTCCCTCCATCATCCATTCAACTCGGTTTTCGCCGTTGTTGGACATGCCCACGCACACGGGGAATCCGTATGTGAACGCCGGAGCCATCGCGACTACCAGTCTGATCTCCGGTCAAAACGCGATGAGAAATGGAACAAGATTCTCGCATTTATGGAAAGGTTGCCGGCGACAAGTTAAGCCTTATTGATGAAGTCTACAAGTCGGAAGCGGCTACCAACGCCGGCAACAAGGCCTTAGGTCAGAGAGGCAGTACGACTTCAACCCGATGTGATAGTGTTGGACATCACCATGCCCATCCTCACTGGAATTGGGGCTGCTCGCGAACTTCACGAGGCGGGATCGAAAGCCACGCCGGTTTTCCTGACTGTGCACCAGAGCAACGCGTTCGTCCGGGAGTGTTTCGCTAACGGAGGACTCGGCTACGTCACAAAATCACGAATGATGACCGATCTGGTCCCCCGCGATAAGTGAAGCACTCTCCAACCGCCACTTCGTGTCACCGGCTGTTACGCACTGACCGACCTAGGAGTTTTGCTAGTTTCCCGCGCCAGGCCGCACGGACTAAAAGTCTTGGAAGGGGGGATCGCTATGTCCATTACTCGTCCTCGCATTTTGATCGCGGACGATCACACGCTGATCGCGGATCTCTGCAGAAAGCTGCTTGAAACAGATTTCGAAGTCGTCGGTATTGTGGACAATGGTCGCGCCATGGTGCGAACTGAAGCCGGACGTGATTCTTGTCGACATCACGATGCCGGTTCTGAATGGGCTGGATGCCGGCCAGCAGATAAAAGAGATATTGCCGGCGGTCAAGCTCATATTTCTCACCATGAACAACGACGTCAAGCTCGCAGGAGAGGCATTTCGTCGCGACGCCTCCGGCTTCCTTTTGAAAACTTGTGCTGCGTCTGAATTGCTAACGCCCGTGCGAGATGTATTGCGCGGCGAATCTTAAATATCTCGGACCATCTGCAGGGACGAGGTCAACTATCTGCGCCGCACGGAAACAGAGCTGGAGCAGGAAGAGGAACGCCTCACCGAAAGACAACGCGAAGTCCTGCAGTTACTGGCCGAGGGCAGGCAGATGAAGGAGATCGGCAGCATCCTGAATATGACGACCAGAACGGTGGCCTTCCACAAGTACCGGATCATGAAAGCCGTCGGCGCCACGAACGGCGCAGCACTCGTACGCTATGCAGTAAGAAATCACCTGGTTCCCGCTTAATCATAACGGCCTGGCTCGCAAGGAGCCTTTTCACCGCAACGATTGCACGCGGCCCAATTTTTATGAATGCGGTATTGATTACTTCTCCTGATGGGTTAATAATTCGTTGCAAAGAATTTTGCTGTCTTGTGATGGTGGTCACATAGAAACGCGAAAATACCTTCTATCCTGAAAATACCTTCTATCCTGCCCACACGAAGGATGGACTGCTCAGGGCATCGAGAAGCTGCTGTCAAGTCAAATCAGGCTGTCAACCAGTTGTCCGGGAGACGTGGATGAGACGTTTGCTCCTCATTGTGGCGGTCGCCGCCCTGCTTCCGGGACTGTGGAAGGCCAGGGAGGTTGATGCTGGAGCACAAGATAAGCAGCAAGTTGCGCCGTCGCAAAGCGCTGCAGCCGCTCATCCTCCCGGCTACGCCGGCGCCGAGGCATGCGAAACCTGCCACGCGGATGAGACCAAGAAATTCGCGGAAAATCCCCACTCACGCCTCGCGCTGATGCATGGCGATAAAGGCATCACCTGCGAGAACTGCCATGGTCCCGGACAGGCCCACATCGATGGCGGTGGCGATGTTACAAAAATCTTTCAGTTCACCAAGGCGACGCCCAAAGCGGCGGAAGAGAAGTGCCTGAGCTGCCATGCTGGTGCGCATCCGAATTTTGCGCACTCGGCGCACGGTGAAGCTCAAATTGGCTGCACGGGCTGCCACAGTATCCACAAGTCGGAAAGCGAAGAGAGCCTTCTGAAAATGTCGCAGCCGAAGCTCTGCTATGGCTGTCACACCGATATCAAGGCGGCATTTGCCCAACCTTTCCATCACAAGGTGGACGAAGGGCTATTGAAGTGCAGCGATTGCCACGATCCTCACGGTACTTTCAAGGGCACCTTGCAGCAGCCCAGCGCTATGCTGCATAACGGTCCTGGCGGCTACGCGGTCTGTGTGAAGTGCCATAGCGAGGCCGCAGGCCCGTTCGTCTATCCGCATCCGGTGATCCAGACGGAAGGATGCGGGGGGTGCCATTCCCCGCACGGATCGCCGAATCCGCGACTGCTGACCCGCAACAACGTCAACTCGTTATGCCTGCAGTGCCATACGGCCTCCATGAACTTCACCGCTCCGGGAGTACCGTCGTTCCACAACCAGGCGAACCAGTACCAGGCTTGCACGGTCTGCCACTCGCAGATACACGGCTCAAACAGCGATCCCGTGTTTTTCAAGTAAGGATGGCCACGTATGACGAGCAAATACTCATTCGGATTACGAGCAATGAGCTATCGGCGTGGCGCTCAGCGGCTTTGTTTTTGCGTCTTGGCGCTGGGGGCGTTTACGGCGGCTCAGGCGCAGGATTCGCCGGACAAGGACAAGATCGTCGGCGGATACGTGGTGCACCAATCGATCGATGTGGGCGGCCATATTGTGGAGCACTCAGGCAGTGCCCCTATGTACGATACGCTGGTCAATCTGGAGTCGGGGCCTCGCGTGCTCGATCAGTCACTGACCATGCGCGCCGTGGATCCCGCACGTGCGCTCGTCTTCGACCGGCTCTCGTCGACCAGCTATGGATACGGCGGCGATCCCATCACCGTCACATATCTCAACATGTCGAAGGGACGCCTTTACGATTTCCGGGCGAGTTACCGCAGGTATCGTCAGTACTTCGATTATGACCTGCTGGCAAATCCACTGATCCCGCCTGCGTCGACCCCGTACTTGCCCTGGCTCAATAGTCCGCACCTCTATAACACCCTTCGCCAGATGACCGATTATCAGCTGACGCTCTTTCCGCTGTCGAAGGTGAGCGTGCGCTTCGGATACAACCACAACATCAACCAGGGGCCGTCCTACAGTTCGACACATCTCGGCAATGATCCCTGGCTGTACCAGAACTGGAGAAACTCCACCGATACCTGGAATGGAACCGCTGACTGGAAGCCGGACCCGAAGACAACCATCAGCTACGACCAGTTTGTGACTCACTACAAGGGCAATACAATCTGGACTCTTGCAGGTCTGAATAACGTCTTGTCCAACGGCCAGCCAGTGGCGCTTGGAGTCGATGTGTCCTCCGTATGGAGTGCTCCGTGCTCCACTCCCTTCAACCCCGATGGAACGGTTAATCCTACCTGCAATGCCGCCCTGGGTTATTCTCGGGTTCAACCTACGCGCACCATCTTCCCCACGGAGCAGGTACGCCTCCAGAGCTCGGACATTCCCCACCTGACGCTGAATGGCCGCTTGGCGTACACCGGCGCGAACAGCACGCTCAATGGCTACAACGAATCCTTTAACGGGCTGATAACCAGAACGTCGCAGCGCGGGTACGTTGAGACGGGCTCGGCAAAGGCGCAGCACGTAAATGTCAATGGGGATTTCGCGCTGGAGTGGGAGATCACACCGAGAATCAGGGCTTCGGATGTTTATGATTTCTGGTCATTCCGCGATCCCGGCATCAATTCGTTTACCACCATTAGCTATACCGGTAGCTCGATGCTGCTCCCGCCGACAAGCTCCAGTACCACGACCGCGTCCGACCAGCAATATCTCAATCAGAAGACCAGCACCAATACGACGATCCTTGCCTGGGACGTGACGCCGAAGGCAACCTTGTCGGCGGGCTATCGCTATCGCGCCCGCGAGATCACGGACTCCGGGGGCGACGTTATTCCGATCCATGAGAACTGGGGGCTGTTCGGAGCGGCGCTTCGACCGCTGCCTGAGCTGCGCATCAACTTCAACTTCGCAGGTATGTATGCCGACAACGCCTTCACCCGCATCGACCCGCGGCAGTTGTATCAGTACACCGTGCGAGCTTCCTACAAGCCTCGTACATGGCTTTCAGTTTCGGGAGGAGTAAATATCTTCAACTCTCAGGACAACGTGGATACGGTGTACCACAAAGAGCATAACCAGGATTATTCCTTCGGCATGTCGATCATCCCGAGCGAGAAGTGGTCGATCGACATGAACTACTCCTACAACAACGTGTATTCGACCACCCTGGAGTGCTATCCCTCCACGCCTGCGCCGCCGACAGCCGAACCCGCGCCCGCCGTCTGTACTGCGGCCGGAACTCCGTACCAGAGCAATGGCTATTACAGTGCGCCCACGAACTTCGGATTCTTCGGATTTACCTTCAGTCCCGTGAAGCGCGTCTGGGCCAAGGGGGGCTACCGGATGAGCTCCGTAAACGGCAATTCCCAGGCCATCAATATCCGCCAGGTACCCGGCTCGCTTCAGTCGCAGTGGCAGTCTCCCTATGGAGGCATTTATGTACAGATCGCTCCAAAATGGACGTGGAAGGGAGATTACAACTACTACAGCTATGGAGAGGGAACACCGATAGGTCCGACTTTGCCGCGAAGCTTCCGGGGGAATGTTTACACCCTGGCCGTAAATTATGCCTTTTGAACCAACATTCGCGCTATGATTGTCGCGCTCAACAGGAGGAGCAATCACGATGGTCAACCAAATCGTTCGAGCCAGTCTCTTAACGCTGCTCGCAGCGGGAACTGCGAGCTTCGCCCAAGACGGAGCGGCCACTTACAAAGCCAAATGCCAGATGTGCCATGGCGCGGATGGCTTGGCTGGTACTCCGGCAGGCAAATCCACCAAAGCCCGGCCTTTCAATTCACAGGATGTGATGAAGATGTCCGACGACGACCTGATCAAGGTCACAACCAACGGGCATGGGAAGATGCCGGCCTACAAGGGCAAGCTGACAGACGCCCAGATTAAGGACGTGGTCGCTTACATCCACACGCTGCAGAAATAATAGCTGCAAGAAGAAGGGTTAATGACTCCTCAGGGAGGACTCAGGGAAAACTGGGCTCGGCCGTTTCTCTTTCTGGGAAATAACCCGATAAGCCTCATCGGCGGCGCGCTCACCACGGCGTCGGCCATGATCCTGATTGGCTTCTGGGTTGTGGATGTTGTTGCCCGCAGCGGTCCTGCGAGCCCCTACGTTGGCATAGTCATCGACCTATGCCTGCCGGGGCTCTTTATCCTCGGGCTCATTCTCATTCCTGTCGGCATCCTGCTGCGGCGAAGACGTCTCAAGGGCGCTGGTCAACTGCCCTCTGAATATCCCAAGGTCGACTTCAGCAATCCTGTTTTTCGCCGCGGCCTCGATTTTGTCGTTATCGCCACTTTCGTAAATTTTGTCATCGTAGGCACGGCAAGCTATCGCGGAGTCGCTTATATGGACACTCCTAACTTCTGCGGCCAGTCCTGCCATGTCATGCATCCTGAATGGGCCGCTTACAACGTTTCCCAGCACCACACCCACGTGGCCTGCACGGAGTGTCACATAACGGCGGGAGTTCAGGGTTTCGTAAATGCGAAAGTGAACGGAACAAAGCAGCTCATGCAGGTGGTTTTCAATAGCTATCCGCGCCCGATCCTGCCGGAAAACAGGGTTCCTGCCGCAGCCAAAACGTGTCTGCATTGTCATAACCCGCAGCAGAATATCGGCGACAAACTTGTGGTGAGTGCGTCATACGGCGACGATGAGAAGAACTCCATCACTCACTCTCTTGTGCTCCTCCATGTTGGAGGCCGGGACATGCGCGGCAGTCTGAGCGGAATCCACGGTGCGCACCTTGGCCGGATTGAATACATCGCCACGGATACAACCAACCAGGCTATACCCTGGGTGGCAAAGGAGAATGCCGACGGCTCGAAGACGGAATATCTGTCTTCCGATGCAAAAGCTCCGGTCCAGGGCAAAAAGCGGCTCATGGATTGCATCGACTGTCACAATCGAGCAGCCCATTCCTTCGACACTCCCGAAGAAGCCCTCAACCGGGCGATGGCTGCAGGGAACCCGGACCCCGCCTTGCCCTTCGTTCGTAAAGAAGGACTGGCGCTGATCAAGGCAACTTATGCCTCGCAGCCCGAGGCTGAGTCAAAGATCACTGCGGGCCTGGAGGAGTTTTATCAAAAGCAGCATCCGGAGGTCTTGAGCGGACAGCGCGTCCAGATCGATCAGGCAGCGAAAGCTCTCGTCGCAATCTATGGAGTGAATGTTTTCCCCTTCATGAAGGTCACTTGGGAAACCCATCCGAATAACATTGGTCACAACGCTTATCCCGGATGCTTCCGCTGCCATGACGGTAGTCACAACACGGCGGATGGCAAGAGCATCAATAATGACTGCTCGATTTGCCACAACCTCCTCGCCGTCGACGAAGTGAATCCGAAACAACTGGCCGAGCTGGGACTGCAGTAAAGGCGCGTCGAGGCGGGAGAGGGCACTTCTCGAACATTGCCAGAGGTCAGTGCGGCTCGGCAGCATACCTCACATGAGAAAAGGACGGTCTCGGCGCGCCATATTCCGATTTCTTCCTATCAGCGACTGGCTGCATGACTGCACACCAAGAACCATGCGTGCGGACGTAATTGCAGGCATTGCGCTTGAGGGATTACTCGTTCCGGAGGGAATGGCTTATGCGGGCATTGCCGGAGCCCGCCGCAGATGGGCTTATACGCCGCGATGGCGGGCATGTTTACCTACGCGCTCTTTGGGACATCGCGTCAGCTTGCGGTTACGCCTACATCATCATCGGCAGCCATACTGGCTGCACTCGTAGTCCCGATTGCCGCCGGTGACCCAGCTCGATATGTTGTGCTTGCTTCAGGCGCTGCCATCGCAGCTGGCATCATCTTCCTGGCCGGTGGCCTGCTCCGGCTAGGGGCTGTGTCGGAATTCATTTCAAAGAGCTTGCACGAGCTTTCTGCAGAATGGCAAGTGATTGCCAGCTCTGAACTCTGCATCTCAATACGGGTTTGGCAACTATGGCGCTCCGGCTTGCAATCCCCACGTTGGGAAAGCACAACTCGTTCAGGTATCTCCAGAGACACTTAGCTGTAACAATCAATCCATGGTCACTCAATTCCCTCCCAAGACTCCCGCGAGTGCTCCACACCGTCGTCTTCTGAGCCGAACCAGACTAGTGACTCTGCTCGTCCTGGTCGCGATCCTGGTTTCTTGCATTGCATTCTCATGGACGACGCGGGACGCCATGGTGCACCTCCCGTTCCTCGGCCAACAGAAAAACTCGTGGAATCACATCGGCGATCAGAAAAGCATCGTCGATCAGAGCCCCTGGCTGACCGTGCAGTCCCTCACACCGCTCGCAGTGAGCTCCGAAGAGCGCCAATACGCACGCGACACTGCGCGCCTTGCCGATCACGAAGTGGATCAGGCGTTCGCCGCAGCGCTGCGAGAAGCCACGATGCAGCGAAAGACTCTCACCGGCGAAGCGCTGGCCCGTTCGCAGAAGGTCGCGCAGTTTCAGGAGATCGTGAAAGAAGATCAGGCGCGAGTGCAAAGCCTGACCGCACCCGCGACCAGCTCCGCCACGGCGAAGGCGAATCGCGACCAGGCTGAATCAAGCACCGACGACCAGGAAGTTGCCAAGGCGCAGCTGGCTCTCGACCAGGACGAACTTTCGGATGCTCAGCAGGAATTCGCTCGCGCGTCCGGCGACCAGCGCGGCAAAATTCAACAGGAGCTTGCGGCGCACAATGCGGCGACCAGCAAATACGACGCGCAGTTCGGCGACCAGGGACAGATCGCGGTTCTCTCTGCCCGGCGATACGGGACGCTGGCTGGACGCATCGGGGCATGGTTTGCGCAACGCAGCCGATATGAGTTGATTCAGCAGGCCATCCAACAAGCACGGACGGACGCGGATAAGCTTACGGCTCAGCACAATGCTCTTGAAGCGGAGGTCAACGGAAGCTCCACCACTTCGGATAGCACGCAGGATAAAACGTCCCGGCTTGCCCAGATAAAACAGAGAAGTGATCAGCGTCAGCTGGTGGGCATCTATTCCGACCGGATTCAAACGCAGCTGCAGCTTGCCAGCGTCTATGGCAAGTGGGCCGATCAGGTGCTTCTACAGCATCGGATCGTACTTCACCTGATCCTGCAGTCGCTCGCGCTGATCGTCTTCATACTTATCTGCGTCATTCTCTGCAACGAGCTTGTGCGCCGCTTCATGGAACGTCCCACGCTGGACGGACGGCGAATGCGCACCCTGCGCACACTCACCGAACTGGGTGTGCAATTCCTCGGTTTTGTGGTCATCCTGCTGGTCATTTTTGGGGTGCCAGAGCAGATGACCACCATCGTGGGTCTGGCGACAGCGGGACTCACAGTGGCACTGCAGGCTTTCATTCTGGCCTTTCTCGGATGGTTCATTCTGATGGGGAAGAACGGTATTCGGGTAGGCGACTGGGTGGAGATCAACGGGGTTCGAGGCGAGGTGATCGAGATCGGACTCTTTCGCACCACGATGCTTGAAACCGGCAACTGGACGGACCAGGGGCATCCAACCGGGCGGCGGGTGACCATCCTCAATAATTTCGCCATCAGCGGGCAGTATTTCAACTTCTCCACTGTCGGCCAGTGGCTGTGGGATGAGATCGCGGTCAGCGTTCCGGAGTCGAGCGACACTTATGCGATGGTCGAGCTCATCCACAAAGCAGTTGTCGAGGAAACGGAGAAAGATGCCCGGTATGCCGAAGAAGAATGGAAGCAGGCTCTGCGGCGAAGCGGTCTGAGCCAGTTCAGCGCCACTCCTTCGGTGAGTCTGCGGCCCGCCGCATCGGGAGTCGATCTGGTGGTGCGCTATGTCACAAGTGCGTCAGATCGCTACAACGTGCGCAACCGCCTGTACAAAAGGGTGGTTGATATCCTGCATCAGGCCGCAGAGCTTCCATCGGGCGCGCAAACGGCGCCTGGCTCCGCGGGCGAGTCAGATATGGCCTAGCCGGGTGGGACGCTGCTACGAGCCGCCGAGCTGGTCGAGGTCGATCTGCTCGTATTCCTTACGTTCGATGCCATCCCGGATCTCCTTCGGCGTTTTGCCTAGCTGGGTCATCTTGTAGGCGTAGGCACCTTCTTTTGCGCAGGTGGTGCAGATCGCGCCGTGCGTGCCTTCAAAACAGCTATGCAGGCTGGTGTGTCCGAGCGCCTTGTCGCAACGGCAGTAGCAGGGAAGCTGATACAGAACATTCGGCACCTTGGCGGCCTGCTGGTAAACCTTCACCTGCCAGGGATAGCGGTAATATGGGCCGGTAAGCTGGCTGCCGGATAGCACGGCGGGGAGTTCTGTGCCGTGGGCTGGCGGATCGGGATGGTAGGCCGGAATATCGTCGGCCGGATTGGACCATTGTGCATATCCAGCGACCGTCGCCAATCCCAAGGTTAGACTCAAAAGAACCTGCTTCACTCGCACCTCCTGATGACCATGGTATACCGGTCCTGGTGGAGTCCGAGAGTGGCGGGTGAATGATCTTGGAGTGATATTCTTAGCGGTATGCGCATAGCAAAAAAGGCGGCACGAACGGTGATTTGTCCGTGCCGGGAGGCCAGTGACGCAACTTGTGAGAAAACTCGTAGATCAGATCGGGAGCTCCGCTCAACTCAATCTGATTATCTTGCCTTACACATTATGTTCGATGCACATATCCGCTATAAGAAGCTCTTTTTTTAAAAAATAATCGCTTCAGACGCCTTTGTGCATATAACTACCAGTCCGACTTCTAAAAGTGTACGCGGAAATGAACTAATGCACAAGTCTCATTTATTCTGAATCCAGCTTTTCGTCCGAAGTTGTGTTCTGCCTGTCATTTTGCCCCGATTCAGGAAGAAAGACCAAGGCTCGCTCATCGCATCTTCCAATTCCATACAGTTCAATATTATGACCTCAAATAACGCACCCGATCCGATCGCTTCATCACCTCACGCTTCGTCTCCGGATCGCCATCCCGGTCGCAAATTCTGGCAAACCGCACTGTTGCTAGCCGGATCAGCGGCATTCGGCGGCTTGGCGGTGGCCTTTTGGAACCGGAAAATGCTGGCCGAGATGCGGAAGCAAGCGCCCGAGACGCGCCAACGTCCCGTTAGCTGGGAAGATGATATTTGAAGATGACATTTATTGATGGCGTTTCAGGGCAGCCGGACACCGACTGCTGTCGGCAAAGGCGCTGGCGGCATCGCCGGGCCGAGGGTCAGGTGAGAAGAGCCTCAATGGACTCTGCGAGGTCAAAATCCCGTTGAGTGAGGCCGCCGGCATCGTGCGAAACCAACGCAAGGCGCACTCTGTTATAGCGGACATCGATGTCCGGGTGATGGCCAGCCGCCTCGGCCTTGCCGGCAACAGCGTTCACAAAATCAATGGCAGCCACGAAGTCAGGGAATTCTGCCTCACGAACGATCTCGTTCTGATCTTCCTTCCAGTCGGGCAGCAGTTTCAGTCTCTCGCAAACGTCGTCCCTACTTAGAATTGGCATTGCGCCTCCCTTGGGGTTGAGAGCACATTCTGTTACGACAGTTTAATGGATGAAGTCGTCGCTGGTTTCAACCGTGCCAGCGAATGACAGTGGCGAAAAGCGTCCGTGATTGCTGATTTCATTCCGCAAGTCTTCCCATAACCGGTTAGGCATCTCCAGATATACCCTCACTACACGAGGATCGAACTGCGTTCCGGAACAGCGCTGAATTTCCTCGCGGGCGGAATCGAACGATCTTGCCAGGCGATAGGGCCGGTCGGATGTAATGGCGTCGAGTGTGTCAGCGACGGCGAAAATCCGCGCGCCCAGCGGAATTTGATTGCCCACCAATCCACGCGGATATCCACTGCCGTCGAAGTGCTCCTGATGGCTGTACACGATTTCTGCGGCGTCATGCAGAAAGGGAATTTTGCGCAGCATCTGGTAGCCGCGCGCGCAATGCTCTCGCATGAGTGATTGTTCCTGGCCGTCCAACTTGCCGGGCTTCAGCAGAATTGCATCGGGAATTGCCATCTTGCCAATGTCGTGCAGAAAGGCGCCGCGTGCCATCGTCCGAATCTGCTCAGCCGGCACGTCCATGGCCCGAGAAAGGGCAATGGTGTATGCGGTTACACGCTTGGAGTGGCCCTCTGTCTCGGCATCCTTCAGGTCGAGTGCATCGCCCAAGGCTTCGAGAGTAATGTCATAAGAGCGCTCGAGGTCGGTCATGGCATGGCGCAGCATTTCTGTGCGAGCGGTCACCAGTTGCTCTAAGTTGTAGCGATATACGGAGTTCTGCTGCACCAGACGGCGGTATTCTAGCGCTCGTTTCACGGTAGTGAGCAACTGCTCCCGCTCGAAGGGCTTCAGGAGATAGTCATATGCTCCCTTGCGCATGGCGGATATGGCGACACTGATGTCGTGGAGGGCGGTGACCATCACCATCGGTGTGTCGGGTTGGACCTCGCGGGCCCGCTCAAGTAGACCCATGCCGTCGAGACCGTTCATCATAATGTCTGACAGGATCAGATCGAACGGTGGGTCGTTTACAAGGTGCTGTATGGCCTCAAGTCCATCTGCGGCCAGCACAGTAGAATAGTGCGACTTCTCCAGCATGGCGGCCATTACGGTCCGCACATACGGCTCGTCATCGACGATCAGGATTCGTTCCGACGCCATCTTTCCCTGCCACGAGAATAGTTATTCGCTTTGTAATTGATTTGATCCCTCGTGCTGCTCGACTTGCCAGACAGGCAAATAGCTGTTCGGCATCAATGATGCAACTCACAAAGAAAAAGAAAACGATATTTCGCCGATTGCTGCCTGGGCGGTTCCTGCCGCAGGTTATAAATTACCAAGGGCTGAACAACCTGATTATGAACTCACGCTTCTAAAGCGTATAACGTCGTTGAAGTTCAGCAAAGTATGAAATTTTAACCGCGGTTTCCTGGCTTCCCAAAGTAATCAATTGATATACATTGAGTACAGAGGCGGACTTGCTCGAATTCGAAGCGATCATTCATCGTAACCCAGTCAAGACAGTAGCCTGCCGCCAGGTCACGCTGCAGGAGGTGGACGCACAGCGCGACGTGTACGACAGCCATCGCCACCGCGTCTTCGCCCTGGCTTTTTACATGACAGGCAACGAGCTGGAAGCCGAAGAAATATTGACTGGGACCTTCGTTCAGGCTTTTCGCACAGAGACAGTCCCACAGGCCGAGCACGTGGACGCGGCTTTGATCGAAGAGCTGCGGCAGCGCTTTCCGCTCAGTGAACACGAGCCGGCCGCCGCTGTAATACGCGGACTCATCCCGGCGTCGGGTCTGTCCGGCCAAAACGTTCGCCGCACTGATCTGGAGGAAGGCATTCAGACCCTGCCAGCGACGGAGCGGCTTCTCTTCCTGCTACGTGATGTGGAAGGATACTCGCCAGCAGCCATCTCGGAGTTGCTGAAGATTCCCGAATCCCAAGTGCAGCGCTCGCTTTTCTCGGCGCGCATCCGGCTGCGTCAGACATTAGCCGCAGCGAACGCCGACCGGCGCGAGGCAGCCTAGTTCTTTCGTTTCAGCTCTTTCATCCTTCACAACTGGTTGATCAGCGCTGTTTCGATTTGTCCGCCTGGGCGCGGCGATTCGTGACCCAGTCCGCCTTGGTTGTCTGGCGCGCCCGGCCGAGCGCCAGAGCGTGCGGAGGCACTTCTTCAGTGATCGTCGAGCCCGCGGCGATGTAGGCTCCCTCTCCGATCGCGACCGGCGCGACTAGTGTAGAGTCGCTGCCGACGAATACCCCATCTCCGATCAGCGTCCGGTGCTTGTTCACGCCGTCGTAGTTGCAGGTGATGGTGCCGGCTCCAATGTTCACGCCGCTTCCGATCTCGGCGTCGCCCAGATAAGAGAGGTGATTCGCCTTCGATCCCTTGCCGATCTTTACCTTCTTGGTCTCGACAAAGTTGCCTACATGCGCGCCCTCGCCAATCTCGCTTTCAGGCCGTATGTGCGAGTAGGGGCCGATCATGGCCGCCGCGTCGATGCGTGAATTAACGATGACGCAGCCTTGCCGCACCAGCACCCCATTCGCGAGCGTGGAGTTTTCGATTACTGAGTAGGAGCGAACCCGGCAGTCCTCGCCAATTCGGGTTTCGCCCAACAACTGGACGAAGGGCTCGATGATGGTATCGGCGCCGATCTCGACATCGGCGTCGATGACCGTCGTCTCGGGACGCAGAATCGTCACGCCCCTGGCCATCAGCTTGCGGGCGGTATCGAGGCGCAACTCGCGGTCGAGGTCCATCATTTCGGCGATGGTGTTGGCGCCGAGCACTTCGGTCGCCGTTGCGGCCTCAAGCGCGACGACACGCTCGCCGGCGGCGGCGAGGAGACCGGCCATGTCAGTCAGGTAATACTCGCCGTGCGCGTTCTCGGTCTTCAGCTCGGAGATGTGCGCGAAGAGCGGGTTAGTTTTGAAGGCGTAGATGCCGGAGTTGATCTCGCGGACAGTGCGCTGCTCGGGCGTGAGCGCTTTTTGCTCAACGATCGCCTTCACTTCAGGTGAGTCGGGCTTTGTGCGGAGCACGCGCCCATAGCCGTCTGGGTCGGCGGGAGCGGCGGTCAGTACGGTCATCGCCGCGCGTTCCTGGATGTGAAAATCGCGCAGCCGGGCCATGGTTTCGGATTTCAGAAGCGGCACGTCTCCGGACAGAATGAGCAATTGCTGGTAGTCGCTTACGGCGGACGCGGCGGTCTGAATGGCGTGGCCGGTTCCGCGCTGCTCTTCCTGGTGGATGAAGCGAACGCCTGTGTCCTTCACGGCAGCCTGGACCGTCGCGGCCTGGTGCCCGACGACAACGTAGATGTCGTGCGGCGCGACGATCTGGCTGGCGCTGGCTATAACGTGGCGGAGCAGAGCTTTTCCGCCGATTTCGTGCAGGACCTTGGCACGTTTCGACTTGAGGCGCATGCCCTTGCCTCCGGCCATGATGACGATTGCTAAATGCATAGGGACAGGGTACAGGGTTCAGCGGTTAGTCAGGGATTGCTCCCACTCACATCCTAATTGGGTCTTTCCATCTGCTGCTGCATGCCCGGAGGCATGGGGATCGTAATGTCAATGGGATGAGGCGTCCCCAGCTTGAGGTCAGTCAGCGGAACATCAAATTGCTGCTCATTGCCGACGACGAGCACGGCCATCTTTGCAGGATCGATGTACTTTTTCGCGACGCGTTCCAAATCCGCGATGGTCACGGCTTCGATGCCGGCGCGATATCTGGCGAGAAAGTCAGGGGGATATCCGTAGAACTCAAGGGTGACGGCCTCAGTGAGCACCTTTTCCTTGCTGTCATAACGAAAGATGAAAGAGTTCAGCAACTGGTCTTTGCCACTCGTTAATTCCGGGTCAGTGAAGGGCTCCGTTCTGAGCTTGTTGATTTCTTCAAGCATGGCCTGCGTGGTCTTTACCGTGGTCTCGCTCTTGGTTGAAGCAGCCGTGTAGAACATTCCCGGATGATCGTACGATGCGCCATAGCCGCCGCTTACAGAGTAGGCCAGACCCAGCTTCGTGCGCACTTCCTGAAAGAGCCGCGAGCCAAAGCCGCCGGAAAAGATTTCGTTCATCATCACCAGTGCGTAATAGTCGGGATTGCGCCGCTCTGTGCCGAGTCCGACGATCCACACATTGCTCTGATTTACATCGGCCTTATTCACGACGTAGACGCCGGGTATCGGTCCTGGGAATTCTCCTGAAGGTTTCGGCCACGCAGCGCCGCGCGGAAGGCTCTCGAAGGTCTCGCGGAGCTTCTTTTCCATCGCGGCGGAATCGAAGTCTCCTTCCACTGCGATGATGATGTTGTTCGCAGTGACGGTCTTGTCGTGCCATGCCTTCAGATCGTTGACGGTCACGGCCATTACAGTCGAGATCTCGGGCTGGCGCGCATACGGACTGTTCTTGCCGTAGACGAGCATGGCCGCTTCGCGCTCGGCGATTTCCGCGGCATCGTCATTTCTTCTGATGATGCCCGCGACCGCCTGCTGCTTGGCCAGCTTCAGCTTTTCATCGCTGAAGGACGGATGCTCGAGTAGATCGACCGCGATGCCGAAGACCTGGTCTTCGTCTTTCGTCAGGCACGACCAAGAGACGGACGTGGAATCGACATCGCCGCCGGTCTCGACCTTCGCCGCCTTGGCTTCGAGCAGGTCGTCGAGTTTGTCTCCGTTCATGGTGGGCGTGCCGCTGGTTCTCCAGGTCTCGCCGTATAGGCCGATGAGGCCGGTCTTTGCCGCCGGCACATCGCGCTCGCCACCGCGCATGTTGATGGAACCGTAGATGAAGGGCAGCTCATGGTCTTCCTCGAGAAGGATCACAAGACCATTGCTGAGCTGAATTCGCTTCGGCGGCTCGGGATTGAATGGGGCGAGCGGCGGGATCGGAATTTTCGTCCATGGCTCAGGCTGGCGGGCAGCTTTTGCGTCGGCCGGTACAACCGTTGTCTGGGTTTGCTGCGCGAACGAGACGAAGGCACTGTAGAGCAGGGCAGCGGCGAGAAGAGATGCGCGACGTGTGACTGTCATCGTGCACCTGCCTGCGACTGCTGCGGCCGTTTGAGTTCTGCGAACTCAATCATTGCGTAGGTCCGGTTGTTCTCGACGAATATCTTGTTCGCCACTCTGCGCACGTCCGCCTTGGTTACTGCATCGATCTTCTGCAATTGGTTGAATAACTCCCGCCAGTCTCCGTAGCGCTGCTGATAAATGGCCAGCTGCTCGGCCAGTCCCTGGTTATCGCCCAGACCGCGGAGCAGATCGGCGCGGGCGCGGGTTTTGAACATGGCGAGTTCTTCATCGGTGATGTCAGAGGTCTTCAACTTTTCGATCTCTTTGTGAATGCCGGTCCGCATTTCTTCGGGCGTGTGTCCCTGGTTAGGCACGGCGGCGAAGGCGAAGAGCCCGGGATACTTGTCGCCCGGGAATCCGCTGAAGCCCTCGGCCACAGCGGCGATCTGCTGATCGCGCACCAGCGAACGATAGAGGCGCGAGGTACGGCCGTTTGAGAAGATGTCCTGGATTGCGTCATACACCGCGTCGTCGGGATCGAGATAGTCGGGGCGGTGGTAGCCCTCGAGATACAGAGGCTGCGTGGCCTCGCGGATGACGACCGACTTCTCGGCTGTCTGCGGAGGCTCGACCGTCGTCATCTCCTCGGGCTTTGGCCCAGAGGGGATCGCGCCGAAATACCTTTCGAGGATCGGCATGACCTGGCTTGCTTTCACGTCGCCTGCAACCGCAACGACGATATTGGCGGGCACGTAGTACTTCCTGTGGAAGGCCTCGGCCTCGGTGGCGGTGATCTGGCTGAGCTCGCTCTGCCAGCCGACGTTGGGCCGATGATAGGGGTGGGCTACGTAGGCAGCAGCAAGAAACTGCTCCTCCATGCGGCCGATAGGATTTGAGTCGACGCGCATGCGCCGCTCTTCCATCACCACGTCACGCTCCTTGTAGAACTCACGCGGCACAGGATTAGCGATGCGGTCGCTCTCCATGTAGGCCCACAGTTCGAAGCGGTTGGCAGGCATGCTCCAGAAGTATTGGGTTGCGTCGAGACTCGTCTCCGCGTTGAGGCCAGACGCGCCGTTGGCCTCGGCGATCTCCGTAAACTCGTTGGGAATCACGTATTGCTGCGCATCCTTCTGCGCGGCGAGGAAGGCGTCGTGCAACTGCTGCAGTCTTGCCGGGTCCTTGCCGACACGCTTGCGAAACTCGGCGTCATACGCGGCATAGGCCACCTCGACCTTGTCGAGCGCGACTTTTTCGGCGGCGTAGTTGGTCGTGCCAATGTCTTTCGTACCCTTGAAGGCCAGATGCTCGAACATGTGCGCTAGTCCAGACTGACCGCCCGGGTCGTTTGCGTCGCCAGCGTCCACAATCGTGAAATAGGAAAAGACGGGAGCCTCGGGCCGTTCGCAGACGATGAGGGTGAGCCCGTTCGGCAGCACTTTGACGGTGACACGCTTCTCAAAATCCGCGAGGAAATGGGCAGGGCTGGACATGTCCTGGCCGAAACCGTGGGCGGCAATTGCCAGACAGCATCCCAGCGCCAGCCAACGCGCGGCAGATAGAACTTTCATGAAACCTCGTGAGGGGTTGGAGTCAATCGCGCAGTCTTCAGACGTACGCACACAGATTTGACGCTAACCGGCGCGATTCGGAGTGTCAAACCTGACGCATTTCTCCGGCAAAGGCCAGCCGCACCTGCCTGGTGTTGAAATACACCAGCCACCAGAGACCGATCAGCGCGAGCACACCATCGATGGCGGCAACGGCGAGCAGCAATGAGGAAATTTCGATCTGGCCGGGATGGGTTGTCGAGCCATTCGGGATTGTCAGACCGCTGAAATCGTATTTGCTGCGGATGACGACCAGGCCCACGCTTTGGATGGCAAAAAAACAGAGGTCCATGGCTCCGATGGCCATAATCGAAAAGCGCGCCCACGGCTTGAGCTGAAAGAGCCCGGTGACAGTCCAAAAGCACCACACGACGACGGCCAGCGTGAGCAGGTCAAAGCAGACGAAGAAGATTCTGACGGCGGGAATCTTCGGGATAATGGGATTGTGGGTGAGGAACAATGCGCCAATCGACAGCAATGCGAGCAACAATCCAAGGCAAGCCATGATGGACAACACAAAGGCCGCAATGCTTACTCCCGCCGGTCTGTCGATCCCTTGCCTGGACATTCGCGTTCCTCCGCAACAGGACCCAGCTTAACTGTCGGGCCGTATTTGATCACGCAAAAAGTGAGCGTCGGCGTCGCGGAGAGCTTCGGTTACTTCTTTTTGGAGATTGCCGCGTAGTCAGGCATGTAGACCACCAGACCCATGCTGAGCAGGGATTTCGAGTATCCGGCTGCGAGCTGCTGCTGGTAGTGGTCGAGGGAGAAGTCAAAAGCATTCGACGGATCTTTGTCGACAAGCTCCAGATCCACATCCTCCATCGTCAGCTTGCCGAATTTCATCCTTCCGCCGCGAAAATAGATGTAGTTTTTCGCGCCATCCGGCGCTGCAGGCGGCGGCGAGTTGGCGGGTCCGAAGACCTGCACCATCTCGTTCCCGTCGATCCGCACGGAGGTCAACTTGCCGGCAACGCGCGGCGGTGGAAACAACGCTGCGATGGGCAGGATGATATCGTCGCCCTCGATGTAGAACCTCGATTCCTTCTCCGGCTGAGCGACCTGGGAGAGCTTGATGCCCAGAAAATCCAGGAAGCCCTTCTTTACAACTCCCGCCACCTTCAAGTCAGTAAAGCGGAGACGGATGGCGCTGTCGCTGGCGAGAGAAAGAGTGCCCTTCCCTTCAAGGGGCACGTCGACACCTTTGTGCACGATTCCCTTGACTGCAACCGTTCCGCCGTCGAATCGAATCGTGAGATTCTTGATTGGAGTTTTTGCATGCGGCAGCAGGTAGTAATTCGTCAGCGTAGTCAGATCTTCGGCTCTCAGGTGAGTCTCACCCGACCGGATTTGCAGCGTGAACGAGGTTTTATTGTCGAGGGAGACTGTTTGCCCCGGCCTGGGAATCATCCAGGCGTCGAGGCGAGCGACGCTGAGGACAACACCCTCCATGACATGAAATTGAGCGTTATGCACCTGCATGCGTACCGCGCCAGGAACTGGAGGCTTTGGGTCCGCAGGCGCCGCCATCGCCGATGTGGTGGACAGGAATAGAGCCAGTATCGAACGGGAAATCACTTTCATGGATAAGACTCTCCAGGTGCAGGTGAGTTGGTTAGATGCGGCCCCAAAGTCCGTCGCGCGAGAGAATCGTTACATACGTGATCGCGTTGACCAGTCGAAATAGCATTGCAAGGGTGACTCGCTTGACCCTCGACTATATGGCTCAGTATTCTGCCCCCGTATATGCCACCTTATTCACCCGTGCAATCCGGCGTGCACTCTGATAGCCAGGGGAACAAAAACATGAGCACCGCCGCCGCAGCAAAAACTCCATCTTACGCCGCAACCCCGCTGATGCGCCGCGCGGCTGTCCTGGGAGCCGGCTCCATGGGTTCGCGTATCGCCGCGCATCTGGCCAACGCGGGCATCCCAGTATTGCTGCTCGACATTATCCCGCCGGGCGACAACGATCCCAAGGCACGGAGCAGCATCGCTTCGGGCGCCATCGCCGCGCTGCTCAAGGCAAAGCCAGCGTCCTTCTACGATGCCGCGTCGGCGCGGCTGATCACGCCCGGTAATTTTGAGGACGATCTGGCGGGGTTGAAAGACTGCGACTGGATCATCGAGGCGGTCACAGAAGACCTGGCGATTAAGCAGGCGCTGCTGGCGAAGATCATTCCGCACCTCGCTCCGGGCTCGATCATCACAACTAATACCAGCGGGCTACCGGTCGCGTCGATTGCCGCGAATTCGCCGCCGGATTTCCGAAAGCGCTGGTTCGGCACGCACTTTTTCAATCCGCCGCGTTACATGAGGCTGCTGGAGATCATCCCAACGGCTGAAGCCGACCCCGCTGCTGTGTCGTCAATTGCGGCGTTTGCCGATCGCCGCCTGGGCAAGTCGATCGTTTACGCAAGAGACACGCCCAACTTCATTGCCAACCGCATCGGTGTATTTTCCATGCTGACCGCCGTTCGCCTGATGCAGGAGCAAAACCTTACGATTGAAGATGTGGATGCGCTCACCGGGTCCGTGATCGGATGGCCGCGCACCGGAACCTTTCGCCTGGCAGACATGGTCGGCATTGATGTGGTCGCGCATGTCGCCCGGAACTTCGCCGAATCGCGTGGCAGCGATACGAGTGCGGTTCGTCTGGCTCCGTTTATTGAAACGATGCTCGAACGGCGCTGGCTGGGAGATAAGACCGGGCAGGGGTTCTACAAAAAAGATCCACAGGCCAAGGATCCCAAGAGCAGCCGTCTCGCGCTCGATTGGCAAACGCTCGAATATCGCATGGCAGGGCGTCCGAAGTTTCCTTCTGTCGAGATGGCCAAAAACGCCGAGTCGCTCCCGGAGCGCCTGCGGCTGGTGCTTGACGGCGATGTAAAGAAGGACAAGGCCGCGGCATTTCTTCTTCCGCTGCTCACCGGAATCTGGAATTATGCCGCCGACTGCCTGCCTGAGATCGCCGATTCGGCTGCCTCAATCGATCGCGCAATGCGCACCGGTTTCAATTGGGAACTGGGGCCGTTCGAGATGTGGGATGCGGCCGGAGTGGCCGAGACAACCGCTCGGCTTCGCACTGCAGGCCAGCATGTGAGCGCGCAAGCTGGGGCGCTGCTCGCCGCAGGCAAGACCGCGTGGTACGAAGAGACGGCAGAGGGCTGCTGCGTTTTCGATCCTGAGACCGGCTACAAACCGATCAAGCAGCCGGAAGGAGTCGCGAGCGCCGCAACATTCCGGCGCGCAAATAAAGTCGTCCGCAAAAATCCAGGCTGCTCGCTGATCGACATCGGCGAAGACATTGCGCTTCTGGAGCTGCACTCGAAGAAGAATGCCATCGGCGACGATATCGTTTCGCTGATCACGCAGACACTCAATCCAGCGAGTGAGTATGTGCGCAACTTCCGCGGCTTCGTCATCAGCGGAGAGTCCAGCGACTTCTCGGTCGGGGCGAATCTCATGCAGCTTCTTCTCGGCATCCAGGAAGGAGACTGGGACGAGGTTGCTCTCGCGGTACGCGCGTTCCAGCGCATGACTGCGTCCATCAAATTCTGCCCCCGTCCGGTGGTCGCAGCTCCCTTCAATCTGTGCCTGGGTGGAGGGACGGAGATATCGCTGCACGCCGCACGGCGTCAGCCCTATGCCGAGCTCTATATGGGGCTCGTTGAAACCGGAGTGGGTCTTGTGCCCGGAGGCGGAGGCACCAAGGAAATGGCTCTCCACGCGATCGATGCCGCGCGAGCCTCATCGGGGATCGATGACGCTGCCGCGCCGGTACGCTTCGCTCTTTGCGCCGATCTGCAGGATGCTCTGCGCCAGCGGTTCGAGACGATCGCCATGGCCAAGGTGTCGACGTCGGCAGCCGAGGCACGGGCTCTCGATCTGCTTGCGCCTGCCGACCAGATCACCCTGAACCGCGAGCGCCTGCTTCTGGATGCGCGCGAAGCCGCTATCTACCTGGCCGAGACCGGCTATGCCGCGCCGGCTCCACGCACCGTGGCTGTTCCGGGGGAAGCGGCGCTGCCCACGCTCAAGCTTGGGATTCACCTGATGCGGCAGGCCGAGTACATCAGCGATCACGACGTTACGGTCGCCACTCACGTTGCGCGCATTCTGTGCGGGGGAGCGCTGACGCCGGGGTCGCTGGTGACGGAACAATATCTGCTCGACCTCGAGCGCGAGTCGTTTCTGTCGTTGTGCGGCGAGCGCAAAACGCAGGAGCGCATTGCGCACACCCTGCAAACCGGCAGACCGCTACGGAATTGATGCGGCCCGTCAGAACAATCCTGTGCCTTGTTTACTTTTCGTGCACTTACCGTGACGGCGATCGCTGCTCTCATAGCAGCGACTGTGCAGGAGCCTTCGCTCGCGGTAATTCAGTCGGTGTCGAGTGCAACGGTGCCCTCCACGGAACAGATCGAAACCGGGCGCGTGCGCCTGCCCAGTGGTGCGGAGGTTGTCTATCGCATCCGCCTGCTTCCGCTTGCGTCGTTTCCGACTTTACCTCGGGCAGTGGCTGCGCAGCTGGACCAGAGAAAATGCATGGTTCCGCAGACCTACGAAGCGCGCGCGCCCGAGAACGTCGTCCACGGAGCCCTGGAACGGAAAGGAAGCGACGACTGGGCGGTGCTCTGTTCAGTGGGCGGGAACACTATCTTGTATGTATTCTTTCAATCGCAGTACGCGGCTCCCATGGCATTGCGCCACCAGCGCAATACGGAATGGCTTGGCTCGGAAGTAGTGGGTGCTTACGGCTCAGCATGGGGAATCTCCCTGCGTCACCCTTCGCAGTTGCCGGTTGGCAAGAGCAGCGCATTCGCCGATCGCAGCAGCCTCGATCACGATGGAATCGAAGACGCGTTTGTCGAAAAGTCGTCGACTACGCATTACTTCCAGAATGGAACGTGGATTACGCTCGAAAGCCCGAATTAGCCGGTTAGCCATTGCTTTGCCGCTTGAGTATGATCAAACGCAGGAATCTCATCATGACTGAAGTTTTTATTGCTGCCGCCGTACGTACTGCGGTGGGCAAGGCTCCGAAGGGGAGTCTCGCCACTACTCGTCCGGACGATCTCGCCGCCACTGCGATACGCGGCGCTCTCGATCGCGTGCCCGCGCTCGATTCCAGTGAAATCGAGGATGTCATTCTAGGCTGCGCGATGCCGGAGGCCGAGCAGGGAACAAACGTTGCCCGCATCGCGAGCCTCCGAGCCGGTCTGCCCGTTGAACTTTCGGCGATGACGATCAATCGCTTTTGTTCCTCAGGTCTTCAGGCGATTGCCCTGGCCGCGGACTCGATCCGCGCGGGCCGCGCGAAGGCCGCCCTTGCGGGCGGGACCGAATCGATGAGCATGATCCCCTCTGGCGGCAACAAGCTCAGCGCTAATCCGTGGCTGATCGAGCACTACACGGACGCCTACCTATCGATGGGGCTGACCGCAGAAAATGTCGCGAAGAAATTCGGCATTGCCCGCGAACAGGCCGACGAGTTCGCCTTGCGGAGTCATCAGAAAGCCCTTGCTGCAATCGCGGCAGGCGGGTTCCGGGAAGAGATTGTGCCTGTTACGGTGACAAATATCTCTTCTAACGGCAAGCCGGGCAAACCGGAGGTAAAAACATCGGAATTCGCCACTGACGAAGGACCGCGCGCAGACACTTCTCCCGAAGCTCTGGCGAAATTGAAGCCGGCATTTCACGCGAAGGGCACGGTGACAGCTGGCAATTCGTCACAGACTTCTGATGGGGCTGCGGCTGCGGTAGTCATCTCCGCGGAGCGCGCGAAAGAGCTCGGCATCGAGCCGCTGGGACGCTTCATCAGTTTTGCGACCGCCGGGTGCCCGCCGGAGATTATGGGCATTGGTCCGGTCTATGCGATTCCCAAGGCGCTCAAGCTGGCCGGCCTCACGCTGGATCAAATCGATCTGATCGAACTGAACGAGGCTTTCGCTGCACAGGCTCTCGTTGTGATCCAGCAGGCCGGACTTGATCCTGCCAAGGTCAACGTGAATGGCGGAGCTGTCGCGCTTGGCCATCCCCTTGGCTGCACGGGGGCAAAATTAACGGCGACGATTCTGCACGAACTCAAGCGCCGCAAGCTGCGCTACGGACTGGTGACGATGTGTGTTGGTGGTGGCATGGGCGCGGCGGGAGTGTTTGAGAGCCTGAATTGATAGCTGGCGACAACTCCGGCGCAACCTTAAATCGTCATCAAAACAGCGTAGGATATTCCGTTGCACAGGAGTTTTATGGCCACTACACTCGCCCCATCCCCCACCGTTACTGGCGGTAGTTTTCTTTTAAACGAAGCGGAACCTGCTGCCGTTTTTACTCCGGAGGATTTCTCCGACGAGCAGCGGCAGATCGCTGACACCGCGGCGGAGTTTGCCGCGAATGAAGTGCTGCCGGCTGCCGAAGATATCGAGGCCAAGCATTTCGACGTGACGCGCGAGCTGCTCAAGAAGGCAGGAGACCTGGGTCTGATGGCGGTCGATATTCCCGAAGAATACGGCGGCTTGGCCATGGACAAGGTCACCTCGGCGATCATTGCCGACCGCATGTCGGTGCTGGCCAGCTTCAGCGTAGCTTTCAGCGCGCACGTGGGCATCGGTACGCTGCCCATCGTCTGGTACGGTACCGGTGCGCAGAAGGAGAAGTATCTGCCGCGGCTGGCGAGCGGCGAGTGGATTGCGGCCTACGCGCTGTCAGAGGCGTCGTCGGGATCGGACGCGATGAACATTCGCGCTCGCGCGGTTCTTGATGGAGATCACTACGTCCTCAACGGCGAAAAGATGTGGATCACCAACGCTGGGTTCGCCGATCTCTACACGGTATTTGCGAAAATTGCCGATCCCGATGATCCTGACCCCGCGAAAGCCAAAATGTCGGCGTTCCTTATCGAGCGCACTACTCCCGGCCTGACGATCGGCGCCGAGGAGCACAAGCTCGGCATCCGCGGATCGTCGACGTGCCCGCTCATCCTCAATGACTGCCGCATCCCGGTCGAGAACTTGCTCGGCGAGGCGGGCAAAGGGCACCACATCGCCTTCAACATTCTCAACATCGGGCGCTTCAAGCTGGGAGCGGCGTGCGTAGGCGGGTCGCGCACCTCGCTGGCGAACGCTATCCACTATGCGAAGGAGCGGAAAGCCTTCGGCAAGCCGATCTCAGAGTTCGGGCTGATCCAGCAGAAGATCTCCGATTCGGCTACCCGCATCTATGTCGGGGAATCGATGGCTTACCGCACGGTTGGAATGATCGATGCCGCGCTGGCCGGAGCCGAGGGCGCGAAAGAGATTCAGAAGCGCATCGAGGAATACGCGGTCGAGTGCTCGATCCTCAAGGTGTGGGGCTCGGAGATGCTCGACGCCATCGTCGATCACACTGTGCAGATCTACGCCGGTTACGGATACGTAGAGGAGTATCCGGCGGAGCGGGCCTATCGCGACTCGCGCATCAACCGGATTTTTGAGGGCACCAACGAGATCAACCGCCTCATCATTACAGGCTTCCTGATGAAGCGGGCCATGACGGGCCAGCTTCCGCTGCTCGGGGCCATCAAGCAGCTTATGGAGGAGCTGATGTCGCCGCCGTCATTTTCGGGTGACGACGGCACCGATGATCCGCTTGCCCGCGAGGCCCAGATGCTGGCCAACGCCAAGAAGCTTGCTCTCTTCGCGGCAGGCGCGGCCAGCCAGAAGTACATGAACGCCCTCGCTGAGCAGCAGGAGGTGATGGCGGCTCTCGCCGACATCATCATGGAGGTCTATGCCTTCGATTCCGCTCTTGTGCGGGCGCGCAAACTGGCCGCCGCGAACTCTTCGCAGGCGGGGCTTGCCGGAGCCATGACCCGGCTCTATGCCGCGAGCGCGTTCCACATCATCGAGGCAGCCGCGCGTCAGGTTCTCGCCGCAGTTGCTGAAGGGGACATGCTTCGGACCCAACTAGCGATCTTCCGGCGACTGGTGAAGCACGAGCCAGCGGATACGATTTCCCTCAGCCGGACCATTGCCCAGGCCGCCATCGATAAGGGTCGTTACCCGCTTTAGACAGCGTCGCGCGGGGGACCCCTCCCCCCCGATTTTAGTAGCTTTTGTAACCGTTTCATTCCATTGAGCAAAGTTTGTAACCGTTTGTTGCGGTTGGATTTAAGGGGCGCAAAGTGAGCTAAATCTCGTAACCGTTTCATTCCATTGGAACCGCGTGAGCAGCTATTAGTCATTGGCCATTGGCCATCAGGGATTAGCGAATGCGTGAATTCGGCACAGCCAAGGCGCGGCAGGTGGCCGCGCCTTGAGTGAATCCGTACTATTTCAATTTTATCAAGGCTAAGGGTATTGATCGGCCAGGTTTCTCACGCTCTAACCATCATGTTTTGTGTGGTTGGAAACAAGATTACTTGGGCACGGGCTTGACAGCGGTGGCGTCGGGAACTACACACTCAAGCCTAGTCAGACACGGAACCTCAGATCCTAGTCTTTCTCTCTTTCCTGCCGGTCTTTGATCAGTACCACATTCGAGCTCGACTTCTGCCGCACGATCGCCAGTTGTTTGCCTGAAGGCGACCAGCCAAAGTCGGGAATGACTTCCTGCGCCGGGTCGAGCAGCGGGTGTGGGGCCGACTCGTCCAGCGGCTGATAGAGCAGAGTCCTGCCGGCGTTACGAAGAACGGAGTAGACCGCGGCGCGGTTGTCCGGTGAGAAGCGCACCGAGCTGGCCTCGTTGCTGCCCTGGTCGCTGGTATCCAAAGGAATCTGGGTGACTGCGCGCCTTGAGGCCAGATCGAAGATATTCCAGCGAGCTTTCGGCGGATCCAGGATGGTCCAGCCGGCCAGCCTACCGTCAACGGAAATTGCGTAATACACAGTAGCTTCCGGCGGGACTATCTGTCGTGGTGTCCCGCCACTCAGGGGCACCGACCACAACGATGCCTTGGACATCTGATTCTCCTCCACGAAATAGAAGACCTCCCGGCCGTCGGAAGAGCATCCGGGAGTCGGCGAGATTCCACCGCTGGCCAACTGGACGATGTTTCCTCCATCCGCGTCCATACGAAAGACCCATGCCTCCGTGGCTCCCTTGGGGAAACCGGCGAAAAGGATGTGGCCATCTGGGCAGCTGGTTATGTAGTCCCCCGGCGCGGTCTCCCCGAGGTCGAACGTGTGCACCTCCCCGGTCGCTCGATCGATCCAGCCGATATCGATGCGCGGAACAGTAAAGAGCAGACGGTCTTCGTTTGCCCAGGCGATGCGGAACGGGGTAATCCGCAGCGGGGTGGTCGAAAGCGGAACTCCGCCCTCGGGCTTATACCACGCAATGCTCGAATCGATGGTGGTGAGCACCGTGGCCAGGGTACGTCCATCCGCGGAGAGCGCTAACCCGCTATAGGAGCTGACGTCGTTGGTCACCGGATGAAAATCGCCGGAGGGCAGTGTAAACATCCCGATCTGGGAATGATCGCTGTGCGGTCTGACGTAAAAGGCCAGCAGGTGCCGGCCGTCGGGCATCCACGTCACGTTAGATAGATCCGAGAAAGCAATGTCCGGCGGAGCCGCGAAGCTGGTCAATTTTTTCGAAGTGATCTCGAAGATCTGGAGCGCGTACTTTGCAGGCCGGACCGTGCTAATCCATGCGATGCTGTCGCCTTTGGGAGACCATACCGGCGGACCGATCTCTTCCCGGGTCGCATAGACTATCTGGTTGTCGCTTCCGTCTTTGTCAGCGATGTGGATCTCGGAGGACTGGTCCTTCCGTTGAGGAGTAAATCGCAGGAAGGTAAAGCGTTTGCCGTCCGGTGAAAAACTCCCAATGCTGTCGATGTCGTAGATGAGCTGCCGTGGCGTCCCTCCGAAGACTGGCATGACAAACAGTACGTTCGCGATATTGTTCTCCACGGTCGGCCGTACAAAGTAGAGGTAATTGCCATCCGGCGAGAAGGCGATCCCCATATACTCATTGCCAAACGCGCCCAGAATCTGGGTATCGGTGTTGGTTGCGATGTTTCTCACCCAGAGCGTCCGTTGGCCTTGATCGTTCTTTACCTCGGCCAGAAAGCGACCATCGCCTGAGAGAGCGATCATTTCGATCGTCCCCACATTAGTGATCTGACTCACAGAGATGGTCGCGAACGGCCGGGCCCGAGGCCAGAAGCGCCACGCGCCAAATCCGGCCGCCGCAAGAATGACCACGCAAGCCGCGACGATCGCGATTCGACGTGATTTCCTGGTCTCGAGCACAGCCGCGCTCGAGGAGGATCCCGGTGAAGACGTTCCCGACGCTTGCGGGGTAGGGCCGCTCTTTCGCTGCAAACGCTTCAGGTCGGCACGAAGCTCTCCGGCGAACTGGCAGCGAAGCTCCCGGTCCTTTTCCAGCGTCTTGTTGAGAATGGTCTCGAACTCAATCGGAAGTTCCGGATTGAGCGAGATTGGGGCAACCGGCGACTCGTTCAAAATGCGATCGAAGACCACGGCAGTTGTAGCGCCGGCAAAAGGGTGTCGTCCGGTAGCCATCTCGTAAAGAACTACTCCGAGCGAAAACAGATCGCTGCGCGCATCCAGCGGCTCACCGCGCGCCTGTTCCGGCGACATGTAGGCAACGGTACCCATCGTCGATCCCGAAGCGGTAAGAGTGCTTACGGCAGTTGAAGCGTCTGCGCCAGTACCGTTGAGTTTTGCCAGCCCGAAATCGAGGATCTTC
>JABCZC010000011.1 GCA_013289875.1 Acidobacteriota bacterium
TCTCTATCGTAAGTCACGTCAGCTTTCCCCATTCGGATCGCCTGAAGAATCACCCAGAGTAGTTTCTTACGGCAAGGGCGTCTAGCTGCCAGACAGGTTTACTCCCATTACCACCGCGGAGTCAATGCACCGGTCTTTTCTGTCCTTAAGCTCTTAATTATCTGCTAAATATAATAGCTTACCTGAATCTCCCCTCGTCCGCCGCTTTCTGGCTTTCGCTACATGAAGGGTTCAGGATGAATTTCCCTGCACAAATCTGCCCTACAGCTTGACAATGCTTTAATGCCGAGGCTAAGCCCGGCGCTTCAAGCTTCCTCCTCGATGTTCCGCAGCGGGATGTGGCGGCGAGAGCCGCCATATGCTCTATCCTAATGAGGCAATCCAACACGGAGGAGAAATGACAGCATCGCGTCGCGACTTTCTCACGGGCTTGGCCGCCACCGGTCTGGCCGCCGGACTTCCATCCCAGGCGGCTTACGGAGCTCAATCGTCCGCGGGTTGCCCGTTTCGCCTCTCGGTCATCAACGACGAGATCTCTCAGGACTTCGAGCACTCCTGCGAGGTTGCTTCCAAGGACTTCGGGCTGCAGTGGATCGAGCTTCGCGGGATGTGGGACAAGAACATCACCGACCTCGATGAGAAGCAGATCGCCGAAGCCCGCAATATCCTCGACAAGTACAAGCTGCGCGTCACCGATATCGCCAGTCCGCTGTTCAAGACCGATTGGCCGGGCGCGCCACTGTCCAAGGAGAGCCCGAAACGCGACCAGTTTCATGCCTCCTTCGACTTCAAGCAGCAGGACGCGCTGCTCGAACACTGCATCGGGCTGACGAAGGCATTCGGTACGGATCGCATTCGCTGCTTCGACTTCTGGAGGTTGGAGGACCCGAAGCCCTATCGCGAAGGGATGAACCAGAAGCTGCGCGAGGCGGCTGAAGTCTGCGCGAAGAGCAATGTCATCCTGCTGCTGGAAAATGAAATGGCATGCAACACGGGGACGGGCGAGGAGGCGGCTGCCGTTCTGGCCGCGATTCCGAACAAGAACTTCATGCTGAACTGGGACCCGGGGAATGCCGGAACCTTCCCCGGCAACGTCCCCTACCCGAATGGTTACGACCTGCTGCCCAAGGAGCGGATCGGGCATTGCCACTGCAAGGACGTGAAGCGCGAGGCGGGAGGCAAATACGAATGGGAGCCGGTGGGCGGAGGCATCATCGACTGGGTGGGGCAGTTCCGGGCGCTCGAGCATCAGGGCTATCACTATGCGGTCAGCCTGGAGACGCATTGGCGTGGTGCCGGAACTCCGGAAGCCTCGACGCGCATTAGCATGCAGGGCCTGAAAGACGCTCTCAAGAAGGCTGGGATTGCCTGCTAGCCCGGCGATTTCAGAGGGTACCCCCCTCCCCCCTGTTTTTCTATGGTTTGTAATCCATTCATCCCAAAGGGGTTGTCTATCGTGGCTTGTAATCCATTCATTCCATTTTGGTTGCCGATGTGTGGCTTGTAATCCACACATTCCATTAGAGATACGCGTGATCTACTATTTGCTCGATGAAGTGGGCAATACCCAAAAACCGAAAAGGCCCACTGCGGCGGGCGTGGAGTCCTTCTAGTTCTATTTTATTGGAAGCAGCAAAATAATCAGCCAGCCTTGCCGGAATATCTTTCGCGTTGAATGAACAGGTTGCGGCAGAAATCAAGCCCGGAGACTTGACGTTGGGGAGCGACAGCCTTGACATCTACAAATATCGCATGCTGATATGTCGCTATGAAACATATTGGAGCGCGAGCCATTGACCGGGAATTGAAGAAGGGCAGCGCGGAGCTGCTCATTCTTTCGCTGATCGAGCATCGGGCGCGGCACGGATACGAGATCAGCAAGCTTATCGATGAGCGCTCCGGCGGAGTATTGAAGTTCAACGTTGCCTCGTTTTATCCACTGCTCTACCGGCTGGAGGGGCGTGGCCTGATTGCAGGGCGCTGGGTAGAGAAGGCGGGCCAGCGGCGGCGCCGGTATTACACGCTCACCGTACAGGGAAGAGAAATGCTGAAAGCCCAGCAATCCACCTGGCTTGATTTCGTAAACGCGATCCATCGCATTACGGAGGCGGAGAATGCCTGACTGGTCAAGAGAAATTCGAGCAGCAATCGCCTCGTTGAACCTCGATCCGGCACGCGAAGCTGAGGTGGTAGAGGAGTTGAGCCAGCATCTGCGCGACCGTTATGACGAGATGCTGGCTAGTGGCGTTGCTACTGAGCTTGCATGGCAGTCGTTGCTCAGAGAGCTGAATGACGGCACCCTGGTTTCTGGCTTGAAAGCGACTGTGGATGCAGCGCGTCCGCCGTTGCCGGTTGGAAAGGATGGGAGTGAGAGGATCCTTGCTGGCGTCTGGAGCGACCTACGCTATGGGGCACGTTTGCTGCTCAAGAATCCGGGCTTTGCGACTGTGGCAATTCTATCGCTCGCACTCGGGATTGGCGCGAACACGACGATATTCCAACTGCTGGATGCAGTGCGCCTGCGCACGCTGCCGGTGAAGGCTCCGCAGCAACTGGCCAAAGTTCACGTAAATTCTCCTCATTGCTGCAGAGGAGATTTCTACTCAAGCAATGCCGACCTCACCGGCCCCCTCTGGAATCAGTTGCGCAAACAGCAACAGGGATTTTCCGAAATCGCCGCGTGGTCTCCTTTCAGGTACAACCTGGGCCAGGGCGGCGAGGCTTACTATGCCAACGCGCTGTTGGTGAGCGGGGATTTCTTCAACGTGCTGGGCGTGCAGCCGCTGCTGGGGCGGCTGATTTCTCCGGTGGACGACTATCGCGGTTGCGGAGCGCAGGGCGTTGCGTTGAGTTACGCCTTCTGGCAGCGCGAGTATGGTGGGCGTGCTGACGTTATCGGCAGCAAACTCACGCTGGATGGCCATCCTTTCCAGATCATCGGCGTCGCGCCTGCCAGCTTTTATGGGATTGAGGTAGGGCGGAATTTCGACATTGCCCTGGCGCAGTGCAGCCAGCCTGTCTTTTCCGCCAAGGGCAGCCTGATGGACGGTCCCTCTGAGTGGTGGATCGCGGCGATCGGGCGCTTGAAACCGGGTTGGACACTGGAACGCGCTTCCGCTCAACTCAACGCGATCTCTCCGGGGATTTTCGCGGCAACCGTACCTCCGGACTTCGATGCCCTTGCCAGGAAGGATTATCTGTCGTTCCGTCTGGAAGCGCTGCCTGCGGCGACGGGTGTTTCCAAGCTGCGGATGGATTATGAAGATCCCTTGTGGCTCTTGTTTGCACTCTCCGGGCTAGTGCTTCTGATCGCCTGCGCGAACCTGGCGAACCTGATGCTGGCACGAGCCGGCGTGCGACAGCGCGAAATGGCGCTGCGGCTGACACTTGGAGCGTCGCGTTCGCGACTGATCCGCCAACTGCTGGCAGAGAGCCTGCTACTGGCAATGCTGGGAACAATCGCGGGTGGAGTACTCGCGCAGATTCTCAGCCGCGTGTTGGTGGCATTTCTCAGCACTCCGCAAAACCAGATTTTTGTGGAGCTGGCACCGGATTGGCGCGTACTTGGTTTCGCGGCAGGCCTCGCGATTCTTACCTCCATTCTCTTTGGGCTTACTCCGGCGATTCAGGCTTCGCATACCGATCCGGGTGTTGCGATGAAGGCCGGCGGACGCGGGGCAACTGCTGGGCGTGATCGCTTCCTGCTGCGGCGTGCGCTGGTGGTGTCCCAAGTTGCGCTCTCGCTGATGCTGCTGGCGGGCGCTTTTCTGTTCGTACGCACCTTTCGCAACCTGCTGACGTTGAATGCGGGCTTCCAACAGGACCACATTCTCATTGCAAACTTTGATTTCTCGCCGTTGAAGCTACCGCTGGAGAGCCAGATGGCTTACAAGCATCAGCTGATCGAGGGTATGCGGGCGGTTCCGGGAGTGAGTTCCGTTGCGGAAGTCCTGATTGTTCCGCTAAGTCATAGCGGATGGGACGATAACATCGATATTCCGGATGGTCCGCAACGGCAGGACGCGATGTTCAACCGCGTCGGTCCCGGGTATTTCCAGACGATGGAGACTCCGCTGCTTGCGGGACGGGATTTCAATCAGACAGATACGCCGAAGTCACCGCGCGTAGCTATTGTGAATGAAGCCTTCGCGCACAAATTCTTCGGCGGTGCGAATCCCGTGGGACGGGTATTTCACGATGCGGGAGGAGCGGACAAGACCTATCAGATTGTCGGCCTGGTAAAAGACACGACATATTACGAGTTGCGCGAAGCTCCGCTCCCCATCGCCTTTGTCTCATTCACCCAGGCAAACGGGCCGGAGCAGCAGTCAACGCTGGTGATTCGCTCCGATGAGCCGCTGCCTGCGCTTATTTCTTCAATCAAGCGGGCGGCGAACGATGTGAATCCGGCGATGGTGCTGAACTTCACCGTTTTCAAGACGCAGATTCGAGATGGCCTGCTGCGTGAGCAGTTGATGGCTACGCTGTCGGGTTTCTTTGGAGCTTTGGCTACGATTCTGGCGATGGTGGGCCTGTATGGGGTGATCTCGTATATGGTGGACCGGCGCAGGAACGAGATTGGCGTGCGCATGGCCCTCGGAGCCAAGCGCAGCGATATTCTGCTGATGGTATTGCGGGAGGCCGCGATTCTGCTGGGGATCGGCCTGGCAGCCGGGACGGGGCTCGCTTTGGCCGCAGGCACTGCCGCCTCTTCCATGCTGTATGGACTGAAGGCGAGAGATCCGCTGACCCTGGCGGCGGCGATTGGCGGGATGGCTGTGGTTGCGCTGGCGGCGAGCCTATT
Source organism: Acidobacteriota bacterium (assembly GCA_013289875.1). Lineage (GTDB taxonomy): Bacteria > Acidobacteriota > Terriglobia > Terriglobales > Acidobacteriaceae > Silvibacterium. The sequence goes on from JABCZC010000011.1 coordinate 4,805, forward strand.
GCCCGCGCAACGGGCGGCGACGGTGGATCCCATGACGGCGCTGCGTGAGGAATAAGCGGTCGGCTTCTGCGGCTCTGTGTGAATTCCGGTAAAGTTCGAGGTTTGTTCACGCGATCTTAACGTGGTTGGCAAACACTGGTGGAGGAATTGTTCGCGCTACGCGCAGGCTGGAATTTGCCGCCGGACACCTCGAGAACGCCCCTTATCTAATGCCAAAGTCTGTTTGGATCGCAGTCATCGCTTTGTGTGTCGCTCCGGGGTTTCAGCCATTGTGGGCCCAGGTACCAACCAAGAACATTTGTCCACGTCCGCAGCAGGCTTCCACGGTAGAAGAGCCGGAAGACCTGCGCAGCCAGAATGGCGTTCTGGAGGTGGAGCTGACCGCCATTGATGGCGCGGACGGGAATGGCGCCGCGCGCTATTGTTATACCGATGCGGCTGGGCGGGAATCCCCCAATTTGCGCGCCAATCCCGGCGATCTGGTGATTCTTCATCTGAAGAACGCGCTGACGGACCCAAACCCCGGCGGCACGGGGGCCGCGCAGGCTCACTCGCATAAGCAGGCGCAAACGAGCAGCGATCCCTGCACGAGCGGAATCATGAGTCCGGTGTCTACGAATCTCCACTTTCATGGGCTTACGATTCCTCCGGTCTGCCATCAGGACGATGTCATGAAGACGTCTGTGCAGCCGGGCGATGCTCCATTTGAGTATCGGTTTCGTATTCCGGAAGACGAGCCGCCGGGTCTTTACTGGTATCACCCACATATCCATGGCTTCAGTAAGCAACAGCTTCTGGGGGGCGCGTCGGGAGCGCTGATCGTGGAAGGGATCGAGCGGGCAAAGAAAGTGGCGGCGGGCTTGCCGGAACGCGTGTTTATCATTCGCGACCAGGACCTCATCAATCCGAATGCGCCACCGGCGAAGTCCGAACCGGTGGTGCCGAAGTTCATGATCGACCGCGACGGAGACGCCGCCAATAACGGTACCGGCTTCGGCAAACCGGCGAAAGACCTGTCGATTAATTATGTTCCGGTTCCTTATCCCGATTATCCGCCAGCAGTTATCGAGATGAAGCCTGGAGAACGGCAGCTATGGCGAGTGTTGAATGCTTCGGCCATCACCTACCTCAACCTTCAGGTCCTGTTTGGCCATGCTCCGCAACCCCTGGGGTTGGTGGCCATGGATGGCGTGCCCATGAACCACAACGACGAGAAGGGAGAATCGGTCGACACTCAGACACATATCGGGCTACCGCCGGGCGCGCGCGTGGAATTTATCGTGACTGGTCCGGCTGAAGGCCAAAGCGCCCTGCTGGTCACGAGAACGGTGGATACCGGTCCGGGCGGTGAGAATGATCCGAACCGCATGCTTGCGAAGATCATCGCCTCACCGAATGCGCCTGAGCCCCGTTCGAGGCTGCAGAGTGCGCCGGAGCCACTTCCCCCGGCGCGCGAGGCATGGCTGGGAGACGTGCGGCCGGTGCGCGTACGGCGATTGTATTTCTCAGAGAAGCTGGCCGTTCCCGATGACCCGACGAGCGCGGTGGAGTTTTATCTTACGGTGGATGGGCAGGAAGCGAAGATGTTCGATATGAGTTCGGAGACCCCGAACATCGTCGCACAACAGGGTACCGTCGAAGACTGGATCATAGAAAACCGGTCGAGCGAACTGCACGCCTTCCACATTCACCAGTTGCACTTTCTGCTGCTCGACTATATGGGCCGACCGGTCAATGAGGACTTTCTTCGCGACACGATCAATGTGCCGTATCTCAGTGGCCGCACGCTCGCCTATCCCAGCGTTCGCCTGCGCATGGATTTCCGCGACCCGAATACCGTGGGGATGTTTGTCTATCACTGTCATCTTCTGGAACACGAAGACAAGGGGATGATGGGATCGATACGAGTGGAGCGCGGTGGCCAGACGCTGAGCCAACCTCTGTCCGCCGCCTCGGCATCTAGAGTCGATCAACCATCCCGGTAACTGCTTCCGCCTACGATCACTGGCATTTGCCATTTATTTACATGTAATTCACCTGCCGGACATATCTCCGAGGTTCTTGCCGCCTTATGCTCGTCGGGTTGGGCCGAGGCCTCAACCCCAGGAGGAAATATGAAGGTGAAGCAAGCCGCAGAAATCGCCTTGCGAACCGTGCGTACGGGAGTTATATCCGTCGCCGTGTTCCAATTTGCAATCGGTAATGGTTTAGCACAGGCCCAGTCCCGCGACAATGTTCGGGCCGAGTCCCGTGACAAGGCTCTTACCGAGTCCCGCGACAACGACACAAGCTCGCCAATCAAGCACGTGATTGTGATCATTGGCGAAAACCGCAGCTTTGACCATGTTTTTGCAACCTATGTCCCAAAGAAAGGCGAGACAGTCTGGAACCTTCTTTCCGAGGGCATCGTCAAGGCGGACGGAACGCCAGGCAAAAACTTCTCCAAGGCGGAGCAGAGTGCCGCCTACGACGAAGGAACGACCGACGCATTCCTGCTGAGCCCGGCGAAGACCACTTTCCCCTTAGGCTATCTTCCGTCTCCCCTGACCGGCGGCCCTACGGACTCCTACGTCCCGGGCGACAGCCTAAGCCTGGCGAAGGCCTCTGAGAACGGCCTTCCCGAAAACTATTACCCAGACCTAATCTCGGGTGGAACGGGTCTGCCATCGAAGACACCGGACACCCGCATCAAGGATGTGGAAGTTCTTCCTGCCGGACCGTTCCAGCTGACGAACAGCGAGACGTTCCCCTACAACGCGTATGCAGCGAGCCCGGTGCACCGTTTCTATCAGATGTGGCAGCAGCTGAACTGTGACGCGACTAAAGTTACTGCGAGCAATGGCTCCGGCTGCAATGCGGGACTATTTGCCTGGGTTGAAGTGACGGTGGGCGCGGGCACCAACGGCCTCAAGCAGGCGGCAACCTTCAGTACGGATTGGTATCCGGGCGCGACGACGACCGGGGAAGGCTCAACTGCGCTAGGGTTCTACAACGTGCAGCAGGGCGATGCACCCTATTTCAAGTCACTGGCTGATAACTATGCGATGAGCGACAACTTCCACCAGTCGGTCAATGGTGGAACGGGTGCCAACCACATCATGTTCGGCCACGGTGACGCAATCTGGTTCAGCGACGGCAAGGGCAATCCGGCGGTTCCACCTCACGATGTTAAAACCAGCGCGACCACGGTTCTGGACGAGGTTGAGAACCCCAATCCGGCTGCTCATACCAACAACTGGTATACAGAGGACGGCTACGGCGGCGGTTCTTTCGGCTCACCGGCTTACGGCGGCGGCTCCTACACTGACTGCGCTGACATGAAGCAGCCTGGTGTTACACCAATTGTGAACTATCTTCAATCGCTGCCGAATCCGATCGATCCGCGCTGCGAGACGGGTCACTATTACCTGTTGAATAACTACAACCCGGGTTACTTCGGCAACGGTAACAATGCCTATACCGATACCAACCCCAACAACACGATTTTCACCATCCCTCCGTCTTCGGTGCCCAGCATCGGTGACCGGCTGCTCGCCTCGAACGTCTCCTGGAAGTACTACGGCGATCAGTGGAACAACTATGTGCCCGATCCGTATCAGCTGAACTTTAGTGCGATCGGTACGAAAACAGATGAGTACTGCAACATCTGCAACCCGTTCCAGTACGACACGTCCATCATGGCCAATGCGACGATTCGCAACGCCCACATCCAGGACACAGCAAACCTGTACAACGACATCAAGAACTCAACCCTGCCAGCGGTCTCCATCGTCAAGCCCAGCGGACTCGTCGATGGTCACCCCGCGTCATCCAAGCTTGACCTCTTCGAAGGCTTCACCAAGAAGATCGTCGACGCAGTGCAAGCCAATCCGAAGCTGTGGGCGGATACCGCGATCTTCATTACCGAGGATGAAGGAGGCGGCTATTATGACTCCGGTTATGTGCAGCCGCTCGATTTCTTCGGCGACGGCACGCGCATCATCTTCCTTGTCGTATCTCCTTATGTAAAACCGGGTCACATCTCCCACGACTATGCTGACCACGTCTCGATCCTGAAGTTTATCGAGAGGAACTGGGGCCTGGAGACGGTCACCAACCGCAGCCGTGACAACTTCCCCAACCCGGTCACTGCGCCCGGCAGCCCGTACGTTCCGGTCAACAGCCCGGCCATCGACGATCTCTTCGGCTTGTTTGACTTCCCGAATAACAATTAGCGGTAAAGCGATCCATTTCTGGGGCCGGAGTGGCTTGCCAACTCCGGCCTTTCCATTTCATGCTATGGACCGCCAGGAAATGCCCGATCAGGGAGTGCCGGTTTGCTCCTCGGGCAGGGGGACGATGCTCTGCAGGTGATCTTTGCCCTTCACGGTAAGGTCGAAGTGCTGCCCCAGTTGGAAATTCGGCGGCAGGTCAGCGATCGGTTTTCTGTTCTTGATCAATCCCAGATCGCGCAGATGGCGCAGTTCCTTTTGCAAATTGGGATCCAGTTTGTAGGCCAGTTCAGGGTGGTCTCGCAGGTTGCGCAGGTGAGTCAGCTCGATCGGGGACAGTTCCACCCGGGATTCATTGCGAGCTCGCGACAAACCCTCGACGCGCTGCAGGATCGCCTCGAGCAGATCTCGATCGGTGCGCAGGGCGGGCTGGGTGGCGTTTGAAGCCTGCAAAGCCTTGAGTGTCTGCTCAAGGTCAGGCCACCATTTTGTGAAGGAGCGCTCCAGACGGTCGGATGGCTTGGGGCTTTCGCGAATGGTGTTGATGCTTTCGACCAGCCGGTAGGTTCCTTCCCGGTCGGCGCGCACATGCTGGAACTGGGCCAGCGGCGATCTTTCTGAGGCCGGGGGTAATTCGTCGATGAGGTAAGGCACGACGCGTGAAGAGGCGAATTTCTTGGCGATGGCTCCGGCTTCAAAGAGCAGCCATGAAGATTGCCAGTTGTCGCGAGTGAGGCAGAGGATGCCGAATTCGGACTGCTCGAGCTCGGTCCCGATGCGCTGCGCCCAGGCTTCTCCGGGAGTGATGTGATCGGAAACAAAGACCTGCACGGCTTCTTCGAAGAGATCCTGCAGGAGCGATTTGAGACCGAGGGCGGCGGTTTTGCTTCGGTCACCGGACCAGCTGGTGAAGATGCGCATGGATGATCATGTTTCGATTCGTGCGGAGTGGTCTCACGGATCAGAGAAAGATTGTACAGCCGACGAAGCCGAATCGCGCACGGCGCCCGCGCGAAACTCCCCAGGATATGTTGAGAAGTTTAAGCGGCCTATTCCGTGCGCAGGGCAGTGACCGGGTTGATGGACGCGGCGCGCTGCGCGGGGATGATGCTGGCCAGGAAGGCGCAGATTCCCAGGGCGAGGATAGAAACGGAGAGCACGAGCGGGTCCCATCCCTTGACCTGGTAGAGCTGGTTGGCGATGAGTCGCGAACATCCAATCGAGATGGGGATACCGATGGCGAGTCCAATGAGGATCTGCAGAAAGGCTCCGCGCAGGACGAGGCGAATGACGTTGCCGCGGTTTGCGCCGAGGGCCATGCGTACACCAATCTCGCTGGTGCGGCGCTCGACGGCATAGGCGGTGACTCCGTAGAGGCCGACGGCGGCGAGGACGAGTGCGAGGAGGCCGAAGAGGCCGGTCATCTGCGCGACGGCGCGCTGCTGGTCGAGGTTGGAGTCGAGCTGATCCTGCAGGGTGCGGACTCCGAGGAGCGTGATGTTTGGATCAATGTCGCTGAGGATGCTGCGAATCTGCGCTTCGAGGCCCTCCATGCTGTTGGTGCGCATTTCGAGTACGGCCCCTTCGATGTAGTGAGTGCCGTCATCGATGCTTTGCATGATGGCGTCGTCGTACTGGGTACGTTGCGCCAGCGGGACAAAGAAGAGCGGACGCCGCGGCTCGCGGTTGGCAAAGTCCCAGTCGTATTTGCCATTGTTGACGATGCCGACGATTTCGAAAGTCGAGCCGTAACGGGGCAGATCGAGGCCGAAGTGCGCGCCGATGGGATCTTCGCCGGGTTTGAAAAATTTCTTAGCGAAGGCTTCATTGACGACCGCGACGTTGCGCGAAGAGGCAGTGTCCTCTTCAGTGATGGAGCGGCCGCGGATGATGTGCTGGCCCATGGTTTCGAGATAGCCGGCGCTGACGTGGTCCCAGGATGAGCCGATGCCCTCTTCATTCATGTTGGGCATGCCGTGGCCTTCGCGGATGATGATTTCACCCCAGTTGTCCTGAAGAGGCGTGTATTGAGCCAGGGCTGCGCGTTCGACACCCGGAATGTGAGAGAGTCGGTCCTGCAACTCGCGATACATGGCGTCGAGCTTGGGCTTGGTATATGAATTGAAGGGCCCACTCAGGCTGATGGTGACGCGTCGGTCGACCTGGTAGCCGAAATCCTGATGCTGCATGTTCATGAGGCTGCGAGTGAGCAGGCCGGCGCCTGCGAGCAGGACGACAGATAAGGTCGCCTGGAAAATGACGAGAATCTTCTGCGGCAGCGAGGAGCGGTCGCTGGTGCTGCGATTGGCGCCGCGCAAGGCCTCGACGGGATCGGCGCGCGAAGCGAACCATGCGGGCGCGGTTCCAAAGAGCGCTCCGGTGATGAGCGACAGAGCGAAGGCGAAGGCCAGCACAGCCAGGGACGGTGTCGCGTCGATGGGGACAAACTTGGCGCTGTGGAAGGTGAGAGCGACGAGCAGCTTGACTCCCAGAAAAGCGATGATCAGACCAGCGAGGCCGCCTAGGACGGAGAGGACAATGCTTTCGGTCAGCGCCTGGCGGACGAGCCGGCTGCGCGACGCGCCCAGCGCGAGGCGGACTGAGGTCTGGGTACGGCGCGAGGCTCCGCGAGCCAGCAGCAGATTGGCGATGTTGGCGCAGGCGATGAGGAGAACAAGCGCACAGACGCCAAGCAGGATGCGGAGGTTCGCACCGTATTCTTCTTTCATGATGCCGACGCCGGCTCCAGCGGGGACGACCTTCACGACCTGCTTGGGCAGACCGGCCTTGATTCCAGTCATCCACTCGGCGGGCATGCTGCTGTCGTTGACCAGCCACTGGCGGATGAGGGCGGTCATGCGATCGGGGACGGCGTTCGTCGTTGCGCCGGGCTTGAGTCTTCCAATGACGCGAAGCCATGCCTGAAAGTGATGCAGGAAGGAGTTTGCCCCGCTGAAGACGGGCTCCTGGTTGATGGGGAGCCATAGATCGGGAGGGTCGCTGCGCAGGGTTTCCCCGAAGAAGCCGGGCGGCGTAATGCCGACGATGGTGAAGGGATGGCCGTTGAGGATGAAGTTTGAGCCGACGATGCTGGGATCGGTGCCGTACTGCTGCTGCCAGGTGCGGTAGCTGAGCATCGCGACTGGCGACGCTGAGGCCTGGTCATCAGAGGGCTGGATGGTGCGCCCAGCAAATGCGCCCAGGCCAAATGTGTGGAAGTAATTACCACTGACGTACTCGCCGCGCATGGGCCGGGCGATGCGGTCTTGGTCGCTGCGGCGGGTGCTTATCTGGGCGCCTCCAGCCTGAAAGGCGGCCAGTTCCTCGAACTCAGGGGTGTTCTTCTTCATGAGTTCATAGAAGGGGTACGAGAACATGCCCCAGTTGTCCTGCGGGCTGCCTTGGACACAGCAATCTGTTCCTTCGCCGATGCGGTAGAGACGGGAGGCATCGACCACCGGCAGCGACTTGAGCATGACGGTGTGAATGAGGGAGAAGATGGCGGTGGTGGCTCCGATGCCGAGCGCCAGGGTGAGCATGGCGGTCAGGGTGAAGACGGGGGACTGACGCATCTGGCGGAATGCGTAAGCGATGTCCTGACGCAGAGTCTGCATGTGGGCCTCTGATGCAGGTACGGGAGATGGAGCGGGGATGTTCCCGCAACGGAGAACTACGCCAGCCGGTGGACACACCAGACCGGCGGCTCAATGAGCCGCTTCAATCGAGGCGGACGAGGTAGGCTTCGCCTTCCTTGGGGTTGATGCTCTTGGCGATCTCGACGGCGCGCTCCTTGTCATCTGCCTGAGGACGGATGCGGACCCAGTGGCCGGTGGGTCCCGTGAACTCGATCACGTTGGCGGTCTCGTATTTGTGAGAGAGGTGCTCCTCAAGCTTGATGGCGTCATGCTGGCTCGAAAAGGCTCCAATCTGGACGCACCAGCGGCCGCCGGATGCGATTGGATGCGGCGTATCGTAAACGTCAATGCGAACGCGCGCGGTGCCGGGACGCCAGACGCCTACGACCTTGGCCGCTCCGATGGAGAGATCGATGACGCGGTCGGGAACGAAGGGTCCGCGGTCAGTGATGCGCATGATGGCGGACTGGCCGGTCTGCAGGTTGGTGACGCGGATGAGCGAGCCCATGGGCAGGGTGCGATGCGCGGCGGAGATTCCGCTCTGGTCATAGATCTGTCCGTTGGCGCCGCGATGGGCGTTATATTTGGGTCCGTACCAGCTGGCCATGCCTTCTTCGGTGTAAATCGGCGAGTGGGAGGCGACGATGGCCTCATCGGAGTTCATCGCTGGTTCGGCGGCTGCGGGTTGAGCTGGCTGTGCGTCCGGTGCGGTGAGCGGTGGCACGGGCTGAGAAGGCGCTGCGACGGGTGGCGGAGGCGGCGTGTAAGCGATCTGTGCGCGATGGCTGCAGCCGGCGATGCAAAGGAGTGCGGTGCAGCAAGCGAGGGATGAGTTGATGTGTCTGCTCATCTTATTTGTCCTGACCCGTTCCGGGGCCGGGACCTGCACCGGGACCCGGGCCGGGGATAACGGTGCGTCGCTCGATGAGTTCGGCGAGCTTAATCAACTCCTGGGAGGCAACGCGCAGAGCCCTCGACGAGTTTTGGCGGACGCTGGGCACGACCTCATCATTGAGATAGGCGATGACCCGTTTCAAATCTTCTTCGACGCGAGGGACGGCCTTGTTCAGGGTTTCGTCCACTTTACGCCCAAAATCTTCGAATCCGCTGCCGGGCTGATTAGTCATGGTGTCCTCACACGGGCCACAGGGCCAGTATCGGCGGCGTTCGGAGCGAAATCAACCCAAGATGGGGACCGGTGCCACGCGAGTTACTGGCTTTCTGGCCGTCGGGAAGCGCTTTTATAAACCCATATATATCTGTTAGGTTGCGGCTGTGTGCATCCCGAGGCGGCCAAGCATGCTCTAAGTAGTCATTGCTTCCAAATACGATACGGCGGAATCTGCCATTTTCACCGCTTCGAAAAATATCGAGATTCGAGGATCTGTTTTCACTCATGGCAAGTACAAGGTCCGCCTGGCAGTTTTGTTTTCTGTTTTTGTTAGTCCTCGCGAATTTTCCCGCATTTTGCGAAAAGGATGACCCGCTCCCGGATGCTCCTCCGGTGCATGCATCGGAGCCAGGCCAGTATCCCAAGTCAAAGTGGTTCGGGGTGGTTGATCCAGGGGAGAAGATACCCCCGTTGTACACGCGGGACAAGATGATGTTTTGGCTACACGAGGAGTTCCAACCACTAAGTTTGGTTCCCGCGTTTGCGACGTCGGGGTTTGAGCAGTTGGTTAACACCGATCCGAAGTATGGGTCGGATTCGGCGGCGTACGGCCAACGGCTGGGCGCGGCAGTGCTCCGCGAGACGAGCATGCGGCTCTTCTCCGATAGCTTGCTGCCGATCGTGACCCATGAGGATCCACGGTATTTTCGCAAGGCGTATGGCACGGTTACGCAACGGGGCGTGTATGCGGCAGAGCGAGTATTTGTGGCCCAGCGCGATGATGGGTCTCATGGCTTCAATTACTCGGACACGTTGGGGCGGGCTGCCGCGTCAGCATTGGCGATGGCGTATTATCCGCCGGTGAGCAGAACTGCGGGGATCGCGGCGAGAACCTGGGGCGTCTCGCTGGCGGGTTTGGCGGGGAACAATCTTTTTCTGGAGTTCTGGCCGGATGTACGCGATAAGGTGTTTCATCGCCATAACCGCGATGACTGACGGAATGTTGCCTCCGTTCACATGGCCCATTTCCCGTCTAAGGCTGGATTTTTACCGTTCAGCTACTTATGATTTAACTCCTTTTGCTCGAAGGCTATGCTAACGACAGGTAAAGTCTTCTGGAAGCAGCAGTTGCCCTGAAGACTCCCGGCGGCATGGCAGGCCAGCAGCCGGTTTGGACCCAAAACCTTCATTCCCCTACAAGGGACAGACCCGCAAGAGGAGACTGATACATGTCAAAAGCCGTCAAATACGCTGAGAGGACACTCACCGCTGCGGCTCAGGGCGCGTGGACCGTGTTTGAGAAGCTGAACAGCATCCGGCCCAACGCATCTTTTACCCCCAAGTGGTCGGACAAGCCACTGCTCAAGTCGTATCAGAAAGAGAAGCCTCCTCTGGGCTGGCCGCGCACGACGGATTCGCTCTGTCCCAAGTGCGTGCCTGAGATTCGCCAGCAGATCATCGACGGCAAGCTGCCGCACGAGATTCTTCTGAACGAGAAGGTCGGGGAGATCAAGGCGCAGATCATCGAGCGCGACGGCAAGATCCTGATGGTGAAGGATTGCCCCAAGCACGGGCACTTCGAAGACGTGATGTCGATCGACACGGCGTTCTTCAAGCACCTCGAAGAGGTTTTCCCGGGCCGCGACATCAAGGCGCACAACGACGAGAAGCTGCACAACCACGGCACTTCTACTGTTACGCACGGGCGCGGATCGGTACTGACCATCGACCTCACCAATCGCTGCAACATGATGTGCGATCCCTGCTTCATGGATGCGAACCAGGTGGGCTTCGTCCACGAGCTGACGTGGGAAGAAATCAAGACCATGCTGGACAACGCGATCACTATCAAACCGCGCCGCCAGATGTCGGTCCAGTTCTCGGGTGGCGAGCCGACGCTTTCGCCGTACTTCCTTGATGCTGTCGCATATGCCCGCAAGGTTGGCTACAACTCGGTGCAGGCCGCAACCAACGGCATCGAGTTTGCGAAGTCCAAAGAGCTTTGCCGCGCGGCTGCGGAAGCCGGTCTGCGCTATGCGTACCTGCAGTTCGACGGTATCGGAAACGCCGCCAACTCACACCGCAAGGTCGGCAACCTGTTCGATGTAAAGCTCCAGGCTATCCACAACCTGCACGAGGCCGGCGTGGACATCGTTCCGGTGACCACAATTATCAATGGCATCAATAACGAGCAGGTGGGCCGCATCGTTCAGTTCGCGCTGGACAATCCCAAGAAGATCAACTTCATCAGCTTCCAGCCGGTGTCATTTACGGGCCGCGATGAGGCTGTGAGCGATGAGCGCCGCGAAGCGCAGCGCTACACGCTGAGCCACATGGCGCACGACATCAAGGATCAGATGGGTCTGGGCGAGCCGGTCCGCGACTGGTTCCCGATCAGTTTCATGAGCACCTTCTCCGACTGGGCCGACCTGGTACACGGGCCGAACCACGATTGGGGCCAGCTCTCCTGCGGTTGCCACCCGAATTGCGGTATTGGCATGGCGCTGATGATCGACAAGGAAACCAAGGAAGCCGTTCCGGTGACCGCGTTCCTCAATGCCGATCGCCTGGCAAAGGACATCGCCAAGATCAACGACGCAGCGCGCGGCAAGTTCCTATCCATCTTCGGCGTGACTCTGGCGCTGCTGCGCAACTACGATCCGACTAAGTCGCCAACGCATTTCCGCATCCTCGATCTGCTGGCGAAGTTCGATAAGTGCTTTGGCGCGACGGGCCGCAGCTACGGCAAGGTCACTGCTGACCGAACCATGGAAGACATCGAGAAGCGCCGCGCCGACCGCTGGAACTTCCTGTTCATCGCCGGCATGTGGTTCCAGGACCTCTTCAATTACGACTTCCGCCGCACCGAGCAGTGCATCATTCCCTATGCGACGCAGGAAGGCGAGATCAGCTTCTGCGCTTACAACACCGGGGTGGGCTGGAGGAACATTATCGAGAAGATGCACATGACCTCCACGCTTACCAAGTGGTACGACGAGCATGGCCGTCACGAAATCTTCGCGGGCGGCAAGAAGGTAGGCATGGGCGACGCGCAGCATACACTGGTTCTGCACCAGGAGCATGTGCACGCGGCGGCCAACGACACCTTTGAGAAGTCGGGCATCGCGAAGAACTCGCGCGAAGAAAAAATTCGCGCCCGCGACGCCAAGCTGAAGCAGGATGCCGAGAATGCGCAAATGGCCAAGCTCTATCGCGAGCATGTGCTCGGCGAGAAGCCGGTTCAGGGAATCGTGCCGATCACCTCGATCGCTCCGGCTCCCAAGAGCGTACAGGCCGAAGAACCCGTAATGGGGGACTAACGGGCAGTCATTTTGCGCGGAGAATTAACTACCGGAAGCGGCAGTTTGCTGCCGCTTCCGATGTCTCACAGTGATGACCGTCAATCTTCCCAAAGCTGCTGTTCGCAAGTCAGTTTGCTGATCCGTTTGGACGGAATCAGTTAGGCCGCACATCCAGCATGAAATTCACCGGCACTGTGCTCAGCAAAGTTATCTCCAATTCCATGCGTAACTCCCTAAGCATGTTACGAGTTTCCTTAAGATGCCAGAGAAGTTGATCCACTAAGTCGTAATCTTCGTAGCCCCTTCTTCGACCCCCCGGATAGCTCGTTATCGTCTCACAACTACTAAGTGCCTCCTGGCTTTTATCACGTAAGGCTTGCAATCGGTCACTTTTAATCGACTTATTGATCATTCCAGTTAGCGTCTCCAAGGTCGTAACAATTCCGGGGCCTTCTTCGAAGACATACTTGGTAGGGCAATAGTGGACATGCTGATCAGGAGTGGCGCCTTGACTTGCGTCTAGGGCACCGTCCAGTTGGCCTGCTGCATCGCTAATTGTGCGGTCGATGTCTCTTAGGATCTCAGCGTTGGTGGCGTACCACTGCAGGTCTGCACGGCTGACCGAGCGGGGCACAATATTCATTGCCTCGAGTAATTCTAGGCATGCCTGCCGATAGGATTGGGACACTCGCCAAGCCCGGAAGTCAGCGTACTTCAAATGGAGTACGCTGAGCGGTAGCTCTGCGTCATCTATTAACACGGGGAAGATTCTGAAGCCTAACGACTGCTTCTCCCTCATTTTCGCGATGCTGAGTTCTTCCTGTACCCAACGCGATTGGATGGAGTGAGAGGAGATGATGTAAACCAAGCCGGTGGCAATTTCAATGTTCCCGTATATCCTTTCGGGAATCGAATCACCCACTTGAATGTCACGTTCCGCTAAGAAAGTCTGGGCTCCGTTGGAGAGAAGTGTAGCGTCGAGTTGCCGCGCGAACTCTTCGTCTCGCATCGAATGGCTTATGAAAATGCGGCGCAAGGTGGACAAGTTGGTTTGCGCGGTCGTACTCTTTCTGCCGGCCAGATCCTTTTTTGACTTTCTGGCGGTAGCCATAGTTTTGGATTATACCGTCGGCTCATTTTTATCCTTCCCTCAATCAGCGTTCAATCATGCGAGTGTGATCTCCGGCTTTGCGCCGGGCTTTTTCTTTAGCCCGCTAGTCCACTGCGAAATAATTTGAAACATCGAAGACCGTGTCGATTCGGGCGTCCCCACTTCGACGACGTTCTGATAGACGAGACATGGAACCCGGCTGACAAACCATAAAAGGAGCTGGAAATGAAATTGTGAAGACGCGCTGCGGCTAGGGCGGATCGTCGCTGAGCGATTGCCGTAGCGATGGCGTTCGGTCCTGCGGGTGGGGTTGGCAGAATGCAAAGGAACGCGAGCTTCTGATGCAACGTGCGGGATATATGACGAACGCAATGACGCTGTGAAAAACGCTCAGGCCTGCTTCGTCTGAACGTGCTGCGGCTGCAGTCCCATGCCGACGAAGCGGGCCAGGAGGCGCTGAGCGCCGGGCAGACTGGTGACGATGCGGAGAAGGAGCGGAGGTTTGACCGGTCCGGGATTGCGCAGCACGCGGTTGAGGATGCGGTGCGCGAAGATCTGCACGCGCTGCGTCTTTTCAACGGCGCCCTCCCGGTATTGCTGGACCTGCTCGAGATGTTCGGAAGTGAGGGTGCTGGCGCGAAGAGGTTGGGTGAGCAGGTTCGCGGCGGCAACGGCGTCCTGCACGGCAATGTTGATGCCGATGCCGCCGACGGGAGACATGGCGTGCGCGGCGTCTCCGATGCAGAGCAGGCCGGGCCGGGACCAGCGCTCAAGGTGGTTGATCTGGACGGACAGAAGCTTGACCTTGTCCCAGGAGTCAATCTCGGCAGTGCGTCCGGCGAGAAAGGGGATAACCCGCTCTATGCTGGCATGGAATTTGACGAGGCCATCCTGCTGGATCTGATCGAAGCCTCCCTTGGCGATGATGTAGGCGGTCTGGAAATAGTCGATGCGGTTGATGAGGACGATAAGACGACCGTAGTTGACGTATCCGAGACCACTTTCCGGGTCAGAGGCCTGGCGTGCGAGGCGGAACCAGAGGACGTCGATCGGCACTCCCTCTTCGGCGAGAGGCAGGCGGGCAGCCTCACGTGAGACGGCATGCCTCCCATCGCATCCTACGGTCAGATCGGCGTGTATCTCTTTCGGACCATCCGGAGTATTGGCGCGAACACCGGTGACGACGCCGTTGTCTTCGAGGAGTCCAGTCGCTTCCCATCCCAGGCGCAGTGTGAAGCCCGGATATCGGGCGGCTTCGGCGGAGAGGAAATTCAAAAGATCCCACTGCGGCATGAGCGCGACGAACTTGGCGTGTGTGGGCAAGTGCGTCAGGTCGCCAATTTCGAACCGCTGCCCGCCAACGATCGCCGCAACTCGCTCGACCTGGGTGTGGCGAATTTCGAGGAGCTTGTCCAGCAGGCCGAGTTCATACATCAGCTCGAGAGTGGAGGGATGAATGGTATCGCCGCGAAAATCGCGGAAGAAGTCCTTGTGCTTTTCGAGCACGGTGACGGGGAGCCCTGCCCGGGCCAGCAAGAGGCCGAGCATGATGCCGGCAGGGCCTCCGCCGACGATGCAGGTCGTTTGCATAAACGGACTCTACTATACGATGCGGTCCGGCGGTCTATTGGACTGTTGTTCGCTTGCGGCAGTTTAGTTAATCGAGGGCTCACTCAGCCGCAGCACGAGGCACTTCGCCGCGCCGCCGGCTTTTAGAAACTCCGTGAGCTTCACCTGCACCACGCTGAATCCGCGCGACTCGAGTTCAGTGCAAAGCTGCGCGCTGATCTCGTTCAGGAGAATCTTGCGGCCTACATTCACGGCGTTGCAGGCGAAGCGGAGCGCATCAGCTTCATCGACGGCGATGCGATTCGCTTTCGGATAGTGGGTCTCGATCAGTGCTCGCGACGGCTGATCAAAGGCCGGAGGATAGTACATCAGGTCGCCGTTCGACAGCGGGCAGAAGCAGGTATCGAGGTGATAGAAACGCGGATCGATGAGGCCGAGCGAAAGCACTTCCACATTCCACGCCTCGGTCAGATAGCGGTGGCTGGATGCGCGGGTGCGGAGACCGTGTCCTGCCCAGAGGCGTCGGCCGTCGGCTTCGAAGAGTGCGTCGCCCTCGCCTTCGAAGGGTGTGTCGCGGGGAATTTCGCGGATGGAAAAGCCGGAGTCCGAAAACCACTTGCGGAAATGGGGCTCCTCCCCCTGCCGTTCCGCGTGGTGAAAGCTGCTTAGCGCGACGATGCCCCGGCGCACGAGGCCGGCGTTGGCAGTGAAGACCATGTCCGGTGAGCCGGGCTGGGGCTCGACGAGGAGGACGTTGGCGATCTCGGCGAGTGAGCGGTGGAGCTGCTCCCATTGCGCGGCGGCCTGCTCCCGAGAGGAGCGATGAACGTTGCCCTCCATCCAGGGATTGATGACGTAGTTCACGTCGTAGAGCCTGGGCGGACACATCAGGAATGTGGCCGCGGCAGTTTTGCCTGTCACATATCTGGTTCCCATATGCATTCTCCTAGTCAGAGTCTGCGCGGCTTCAGCGGCGCTGTCAATATGAAAGAAAATACAGGGTTTAATGCATAAACATGCATCGGAAAGTGTGCACTGTCCATGATGCAATCAACTGATTGATTGGACATCCAATCAATCAGTTGATAAAGTGGTTGGCATGCAGACGGAGTCGATCCAGCAATACTTTACCAACCTGCTGAATCCAACGGATGAGCCCGGCAAGCGGAAAACGGCGCTGATGCAGGCGACCTTCGACGTGATTGCGGAATCGGGCTTTGAGGGATTGCGGACACGGGCCGTCGCGGAACGCGCCGGAGTGAATATTGCCACGCTGCACTACTACTTTCCCACCAAGCAGGCCTTAGTCGAGGGGGTAGCGCAGTTTCTTGGAGCCAAGTTCGTCCTCCTGCATGGTCCGGCACCCGCACCGAGCGGATATTGTGCGCTGGACCGGCTGCGGCAGGAATTCTCTGACGGCCGCTACTACTTCGAGCACGAGCAGAAGATGCTGCTGGTGCTGGAGGAATTTGGCCTCCGCGGCAAGCGGGATCCAGAGGTTCGGAAGATCGTGGACATGCTGCAAGGCCACTGGAGGCATGGCCTGGAGAACATGGTGATTGACGGGATGAAGGAAGGGACGTTCCGGGGCGATGTGGATCGGGAAGAAACGCTTGCGATGCTGTTGAGCATGTTTTCGGGCGCGACAAGCTGCCGGGGAGATCAACTCGAAGCGATGCAACACGGCATTGAGCGGTGGCTGCTGACGGAAGAGATCTGGAAGGCGACACGAGGAGCGGAGCAATGAGCAAACTGGATGTATTGGTGATCGGCGGCGGCATTGGCGGTCTTTGCCTGGCGCAGGGACTGAAGAAGGCGGGCGTCAAGGTGTCGGTATATGAGCGCGACGCGACGCCGATCTCCCGGCTGCAGGGCTTCCGTGTGCACATCAGCCCGGAGGGGAGCACGGCTCTCCATGCCTGCCTGCCGCCGGAGCTGTGGATGGTCTTCAATAGAACCGGCGGAGCATTCGTGCGAGGGTTCACGATGGTGACGGAGCAGCTCAAGGAGCTGTTGCACGCCACGAGCGATGATGACGGCACGACCGATCAGCCGATTGCGCGGCATCGCTCGGTGAGCAGGATCACGCTGCGGCATATTCTGCTGAGCGGCCTTGAGAGTCTTGAGAGTAATGTCCACTTCAATAAGAGATTCGTGCGCTACGAGAAGTCAGGCGGGCGGCTGGTTGCGCACTTTGAAGACGGCAGCACTGCGGAGGGCGATGTCCTGGTTGGCGCCGATGGAGTGAATTCGCCGGTGCGGAAGCAGTATCTTCCTCATGCGGAGCCGATTGATACGGGCGTTACGATCATCGGCGGCAAGGTCCCGCTCAGTGACGGGGCGCTTGCCCTTCTGCCTGCGCGGCTGCTGGACGGACCGGTGGTCGCGATGCCGCCCGAGGCGTGCAGCCTGTTCATGGTCGTCTGGAAGCGCGAGGCGGGAGGAGACGAGTACCTGCGGTTGCTGGGGCTCGATGGATTCATTCCCGAAGATGAGGATTACGTCATTCTTGGTTTTGGGGCCAAGCGGGAGTTCTTTGGCTTCCGCAGCGATCCGCTGACGATGCGGGGTGCGGAATTGAAGGATGTGCTCCGGCGTAAAGTAACACGCTGGCATCCCTCGTTGCGTAAGCTCGTTGAGTTGATCGACGACACGCAGATCGCGCTGGCGCGCATCCGGACATCGGAGCCTGTAAGGGCTTGGACGACCACGCGCGTGACGCTGCTGGGCGACGCGATCCACAGCATGACTCCGTATCGCGGGATTGGCGCAAATATCGCGTTGCAGGATGCCGCGCTCTTATGCGCGAAACTTGGGGAGGCAGATCGGGGCGAAAGAGCAGTGGTGGAGGCGATTGCCGAGTACGAAGCGGCAATGCGCCAGTATGGGTACGCGGCCGTGGCCTCCTCGCTACGGGCGATGGAGCGGGCGACGGGAGAGAAGGGTCCAGCGTTTGGGCTAACGAAGACTGCCTTAAGGGTGATGAATGCGGTT
The DNA here is from genome assembly GCA_013289875.1 of Acidobacteriota bacterium. GTDB lineage: Bacteria > Acidobacteriota > Terriglobia > Terriglobales > Acidobacteriaceae > Silvibacterium. The sequence goes on from JABCZC010000011.1 coordinate 22,738, forward strand.
CCAGCGCTCCGGCGGCGGGCGATGACGGCTTAGTGCGGCTTGCGGCGAGGAAGCTCGGGTACCCACCTGGCGAGCGCGTGTCGGGCGCGGTTCTGCATAGCGAGAGTGCCCGTCGCCAAAGATTCTTCGAGGAGAGGTTCGACCTGGGGGCGCAGGCTGGGTTCTCGGTGCGCGAGCAGGCCGAGCCCTTCGATCGCGCTGCAGCGGACGACGTTCGACGGATCGAAATAGAGCGGCATGAGCAGTCCGGCGGCCCGAAGGCGGTGCGGCCGCGACCGGGCGATGCGTGCGACGATCAATCCCAGATGGGCGCGCGTTCTCCAGTTGTCGTTCGCGCTTTCGCTGAAGAGGCCGAGGATGCGGTCGGCGTGCGGCGTAAGCAGCTCGGGGTGCCCCTCTGCGATGCGGCGAGCGGTATCCGAAGCACGATGGCGCAAGATGGCGTCGTCAGAGAAGAGCGCGCGCAGGAGCGGCTTAAGCAGGCCGGGGCGAGCGAGCACCTGCGCAGCAGCGCGACGCGCGTCGGGAAGACCCCACCCGGAAGAATCGAGTCTCAACTGGATTTTTGAGGCACTGGGCATTCAAAAGGGCAGTATAGACAAGCTCAGCTTACAATCTCAGGATGAGCGGGGAGCCTGAGCCGCGCGAATTTCGGCGGCTGCTGCTTGAATGGTTCGACGAACACGCGCGCGATCTGCCCTGGCGGCGGACGCGCGACCCTTACGCCATCTGGGTTTCAGAGATCATGCTGCAGCAGACGCGGGTCGCTGCCGTGATCGAGCACTATGCGCGCTTCATGGAACGCTTTCCTGCTTTGCCGGCGCTGGCCGATGCCGGGGAGGACGAAGTTCTGGCGTGCTGGAGCGGCCTCGGCTACTACCGCCGCGCGCGCATGCTGCACAAGGCGGCCCGGTTTGTGGCGCAGGAGCTTGACGGGAAGCTTCCGTCGACGGCGACGGAGCTGCGCGCGCTGCCAGGCATCGGGGAGTACACATGCGCGGCCCTTGCGAGCATTGGCTTTGGCGAGGGCGTCGCGTGCGTCGATGGCAATGTCGAACGGGTGCTGACGCGGGTGCGGGGCTGGACCGAGCGCACCGCGGTTGCGGCGAAGATTCGCAAGGCTGCGGGAGAGCTGCTGGATCGCCAAAGGCCGGGCGATTTCAACCAGGCGATGATGGAACTGGGGGCAACTGTTTGTCTGCCGCGTGGGCCGTTGTGCCTGCACTGTCCGGTGGTGGAGCTATGCGCCACGCGTGGGGAGCATGCTGTTAGCGCGCGAAAGAAAATGCGCAGCCAGAAGGCGGCGTATGCTTTTCTGCTGCGAGTCAGGGAGCCGGTCAGCGTGAAAGCGCGGGGGCGATTGTCTCATCATGGGCGCGCTCCGCAACGGCCCGAACTGGCGGTGCTGCTGGAGCAACGGCCCGCCGGGGCTTCGCTAATGGCAGGCATGTGGGAGCTGCCGGAGATCGATGGCGCGAGTGCGGACGCAGCACGCCGGTTGCTGGATGTGCGGCACTCGATTACGGTGACCAATTATTATGTGACGGTTTATGGCTACCATGCGGATGCGGAGTCCGATCTGCCTGAATCAAAGGGGATGCGGCGCTGGGTGGAATCGCGCGAGCTTACGGATATCCCCCTGACGGGACTGGCACGCAAGGTACTGAAACGATTGAAGACGCTGCCCGGTTATACGGGGCCGGGACCGGCGGTGAGCTTTGAGGAGATGACACCGTAGAGCGGGATATAGAGAATGAGGGTTCGTCATATTTTGCCGTATGTTCAGGAGACCGATGAAAAGCATTGTGCCCGTTGTGCTGTTTGTTGTTGCCATTCTGCCCTTTTCCCCCATCAGGGCACAGCAGCCTGTGGTTCCTGAGGTGTCCGGAGTTCCAGAGGCGGCGCGGCAGGCTGCGGCGTCGATTGATCCGGAGAAGATACGGGCCCACGTCCGTTTTCTGGCCGACGATCTGCTCGAGGGCCGTGGGCCGGGCACGCGCGGCGGCGATATAGCGGCGCAATATATTGGCACGCAGTTCGCCCTGTATGGCTTGCAGCCGGCGGGCGATAACGGGACATATTTCCAGAAGGTGCCGCTCTATGCGGTGCATACCATCGAGGACCAGACGAAGTTCAGCTTTGTACCCAGGGATGGTTCGCTCATCGATCTGACCTACGGCTCGGATTATGTGACCAAGGATCAGACCGGGGCCGAGTCGGCGGACATCGACGCGCCGATCGTCTTCGTGGGCTACGGCATCGATGCTCCGGAGTACCACTGGAACGACTACGCGGGCGTGGATGTGAAGGGCAAGGTACTGCTGGTGATCGTGAACCAGCCGCCTTCGGACGATCCGTCGTTTTTCAAGGGCAAGACGATGACCTACTACGGCCGGTGGACCTACAAGTACGAGGAGGCCGCCCGTCGCGGAGCAGTCGGCGTGCTGATTATTCATCGCACCGACCTGGCAAGCTATCCGTGGGACGTCGTGCGGAATTCGCAGTCGGTAGAAAAGTCATATCTGAAGGGTGATCCCGATGCAACGTTGAAGGCGGCGAGTTGGATCCAGTTGGATGTGGCGAAGAAACTGTTTGCCGCGGCGGGAAAGAATGCGGACGACATGATTGTGGCCGCGGGAAAACCGGGATTCAAGTCATTCGAGCTGCCGGTGCGGTTGAAGGCGCATGTGGCCAGCCGGGTTCGGCCCTACGACTCGGACAATGTGATTGCGAAGCTGCCGGGAGCGGACGCGGGCGGCCCGGACCAGGCGGTGTTTTACACGGCGCACTACGACCACCTGGGGATCGATCCAGACCTGAAGGGCGATAACATCTACAATGGCGCGGCGGACAACGGCACCGGCTGCGGGATTCTGCTGGAACTGGCACGGGCGTTTGCGGAATCTCCTACGAAGCCGCCGCATAGCATCTTCTTCGCAGCCGTCACGGCCGAGGAGCAGGGACTGCTGGGATCGCAGTACCTGGGCATGCATCCTCCGATTCCGGTGTCTCGGATTGCTTTGGACCTGAACTACGACATGCTGATGCCGATGGGGGTTCCGTTGTCGGCGGAGGTGAGCGGAGCGGAACGGACGACCTTCTATCCGGTGGTCGAGAAGACAGCCAAGGCCTTCGATTTGACGCTGGAGCCGGACAAATTTCCGGGCGCAGGGCATTATTACCGCTCGGACCACTTTAGCTTCGCGCGCGTGGGGGTGCCTGCATTCTCGGTTGGACAGGGGACGCTGTTCGACGGCCACGATGCGGCGTGGGGCAAGGCACAGGCAGAGGATTTTGTCGCACACCACTACCATCAGCCGTCGGATGAGTACCACGCGAGCATGGATTTTCGCGGAGATGCGAAGATGGCGCGCTTCGGGCTGATCCTCGGCTGGGAGGCGTCGTCGCTGCCGGAGACGGTGGGCTGGCAGAAGGGCGACGAGTTTGAGGCGGCACGCAAGACGAGCCAGGGATCGAATTAACGGGTGCGCTCGAAGGAGCAGCTTGTGCGAGTCGTGGTTGCCGCGTTGCTTCTGACGTTCGTTCCGCCTGCCGGCGCGCAGACGGTCACGGACCCAGCGCTGCATCATCGCGGCGATACCCCGGCGCAGGGCCAGCCCTCGGCCAGCGGCAAGCAGCGGGGGACATCCACGCTGCCCGCATCGGCATCGGGCGAGTACATGATGGATGAAACCGGCTCGGTGGTGCAGATCACCATCGACAACGGGGTGGTGGACGGCTACATCTCAAAGCTGACGGAGGAGCAGACTTCGGCGCTTACCTATTTCTTTAACCGGACCACGATCGATGGCGATCGGTTGACCTTCACGACCAAGGAGGTACACGGAATCTGGTATTCCTTCGATGGCGAGATCATTCGCGATGCGTCCCACAGCAAGCAGGAAAACGGGTATTACCGGCTGAAGGGCACATGGGTGACGCACGATGAGACCCAGAAAAGCCAGTCCACATCAACGGTGAACCTGAAATCGACGCCGCGCCGCGATTGAGTATCCGATGTCAGTTCCTCCCGGCTGAAAAGTTATGAGTGCGCGATGCGGAGCGGACAGCCTGAGACGAATCGGAGTGGTCGAGGGGCTGGCCGGGATGTCCGGGGACTTCGAGGACCTCGTGAGCGACAGTACCGCCCGGCGCTCCACCCGGACGATCGATAGACACCGATTGCAGCCCGGAGCGGGCTGCCAAGTCGGGCGATAACCGGGTAGGGTCGCCCGCGTTCTCCGAGGCTTCGCGGCGCAGGTTAAATCCTTCGGTGTGGCGCTGAAGGTAAGCCTCCGGTTCCGAGGCGCCGGGTTCTGAAGAACATTCAAAGCTTAGAAGACGCTTGAGGTCGCCCCGGGCATACGCGGCAACCGCTATCCCGACAAGCGTACCGGTAAACAATCCCTTGCAAAAATCAACACGCTCGGCCATTCACTGCTCCTGATTTTTGGATTTACTAAGGTAGAGCCCCCAACGACGGGTGACGGTTGCCCACGGAGCAGCGTTCGGGAGAAAATCCCCATAAACGTTGCATCGAAACTGAGTTTCGATATATCTTATTTGTAGCTTACGATACATCGTAAGCATATCAAGGAGAGGAAATATGTTTAACAAGCATCACAGAAGGCAATTTGAAGAAGGTCAAGGTCACTGCGGGCCATGGAAGGGTTTTCGCGGCAGGGGTGGATTCTGGGCCGAGATGGGTGAAGGCTGGGGGCGGCATGGCAGGCACCAGTTTGGAGGCGAGTTCGGAGGGCGGCTGTTCGACACAGGCGATCTGCGGCTGGTCATTCTGAGCTACATCGCGGAGAAGCCGAGCCACGGATACGAAATCATGAAGGGCATCGCTGAGCAGATGGGAGGCGTGTACACGCCGAGCGCAGGGGTCGTTTATCCCACTCTGAACCAGCTCGAGGATGAAGGCTTCGCGACGGTCAGCTCGGAGGGCGGCAAGAAGCAGTACACGATCACCGAAGCGGGCCGAGCGGAACTGGAGTCACAGAAAGCGCGTATCGATCAGTTACTGGGCCGTATCCGGCAGATGGGCGAAACCTACGGTAGCGGGCGGGCTCCGCAGATTATGCGTGCGCTGCACAACTGCAAGCTGGCGCTGAAGCTGAAATTCGGACAAGGTGAAATGACGAGCGATCAGATCAGGCAGATCGCCGAGATTCTCGACGCTGCGGCGAAAGAAATCGAGCGCGTGTAATGGAGGGGCAGGGTATGGCCCGCAGAGTGCGTGGCATGGAAGAGAATACCTCCGCGATTCCGGTCGACCTGCCTGAGCCGGCGCACCTGCGCGTCCCGGAGCGAGTGCAGGAACTCGAGATGGAGAATGCGCGACTCAAGAGCCTGGTTGGCGAGCTGCTCGTGGCCAACCAGTTGTTGCGGGAAAAGTTCCGGGAGCAGAGCTCAGGGCCGCAGGGATAGCGAAGCGCGCCGCTGCAGATAGCGTTGCCTCTGCTCAGGCGGGAAGCGTTCGATGGCATAGCGCAGCGCGGTCCGTGGCATCGACGCGTGGTGCTTTCGCAGGAAGCGCTCGAGAGCGCGCAGATCTTTCTTGCCGGCTTCGCGGAGCATCCAGCCGGTGGCTTTGTGGATGAGGTCTTCGGGATCGCCGAGGAGGATTTCGGCGAGCGCGAAGGCGTCACCCACGCGGCCATTCCGGATGAACCACCAGGTAGAGACGATGGCGATGCGGCGATCCCAGAGGCGCGGAGATCGTGCGAGCTCGTACAGGAGTGCCTTGTCGCGATCGAGCAGCCAGGGGCCGACGATATAGGGCGCGGTCCCGTCGACCGCGTCCCATTCGCGGATGAGCCTGCGGTTGCGGATATAGAAATCGAAGATCTTCTTCTGGCCGGCTTCCGGGACGTTTCGAAATTGAAGGCAGAGGATTTCGTTGGCGAGCGAACGCTCTTCGTGAATCGCGGACTGCATCAGCGTGCGTATGCCGGCGAGCGGAAGCTGCGCGAATGCCTTGGCGATTTTGCGCAGTGATGGAGTGGGCACTCCGAGGAAGATGTCTTCTGCGGAGTTCTTGAAGAATCCGCGCTGGACTTTTGCTCGGGCGGGATCAGAAAGCTGGTGAAGCGCCTGCCGTGCGGCTTCGAGGCTGGACATGGATTGCGTGATTAGTAGTAGTCCGCGCAGCTTAGATAGTAGCCGCAGCGTTGGCAGACGAGTTTGCAGCGATGCCCGTGCAGGCGGTGCGAGCAATTGGGGCAGTAGACAGAATGATGCTCGGCCGTTGGCTGACCCTCTGACACAGCTGGAGGAGCGAGTTCCTGATGAATGCTTGATGAAGTGTCCGATTGCACCGGAACAGATTACTGCATTTCGCACACGATGGAGCAGTCTGTTCTGAGGCGACGTTCGGTCTTTGCCAATTCGACGATAGCGGCTGCTTTGTTTATGCTCAATTTCGGCACAAATAACTGTTCGAGCCGCATCCAATGCTTGAGCGATCGGCTCGGTTGAATTTTTCTCAAAAGAAAGAAGGAGTATCTATGGAACGCAAAGCGAGCGCTATGTGGCATGGCGGCTTGAAGGATGGCAAAGGCTCGATTTCGACGCAGAGCGGAGTGCTGAAGGATACTCAGTATTCCTTCGGAACGCGTTTTGCCGACGGCGTCGGGACTAACCCCGAGGAATTGATCGCAGCGGCGCATGCGGGCTGCTTCACAATGGCATTGAGCGCGCAGCTGGGAGAGGCGAGCCTTACTGCGGAGTCGCTGGAGACAACGGCAGTGGTGACGTTTGGGAAGACGGATGCGGGCTTCACGATCACGGCGATCCATTTGACGACTCTGGCCAAGGTTCCGGGCGCCAGCGAGTCGGCGTTTGAGACGGCGGCAAACAATGCGAAGGCCGGCTGCCCGATTTCGAGGCTCTTCAAAGGCAATACGGAGATCACGCTGGACGCGAAGCTGGTCTAAAGCGAAGATGTTTTTAGAGACGCCGCGGGTGATGCCGCGGCGTTTTCATTTCTGCCCATGTCTTTAACTGTGTGTGCGGACGAAGTCGCGGAGATCGCGGTTGATGCTGGTGGCTTTTTGGACTCCGCTGTCGAGCATTGCGCGCCACTTGCGGGCATTCTCGTCGAGATCGACGGTGCTGAGGAGATAACTGGTCTGGAGAATGATTTCCAGCGCGTTGCTGAGGTCATGAGAAAGGCGGCGCAGCTCCTGGGCGTGCTCAAGGGGGATTGGCGGTGTGCCGATGGAGTCAGTCATTCCATTGATCCTTTAGGTGGGGGTCTCGACTTGGATGCGACGCGGAAAGTACGGATTGCAACTGCGGTCGCGACAGGGTCTATGAAAATTCATAAGAGCGCATTGACACGGATGGCACCCTTTGTAACACTAGGGATTGCTGCCAGTCCAGCCGTTCGCGCTGGACACAACGTGCGTGCCGAAGTGGCGGAATTGGCAGACGCGCATGGTTCAGGTCCATGTACTCGCAAGGGTGTGGGGGTTCGAGTCCCTTCTTCGGCACCAAAATACCATCTATGTTATTGATAACAATATAGCTTACAGGCTGATAAGTAGGCGTAGATTACAGGATCAAACGGGATCATGTGCTTGTAGGGTCATTGAGAATACACTTGGACTCGGTGAGCATGTAACTCGACGTAAGTATTGTATTATCAGTATTTTCCTTAGATCGCGGTCAGCAAAAAGGCGTTCGCTCTGGTTTTCGAACCACCCCTCCGGTACCGCCGGCCGTGACCACGGCTGTTGGCAAGACTGTGAGCCACCGTGTTGCGGCACCGAGTGGCCATGGCGCTACCGGATCGCGATCCGAATGGCTACGGATTGGAGGCGAGTTGCTTCTCCGACTCCGCGATCAGCTTGCGGAAGACATCGACCGCTGGAACCGAAGGCGATGCGAGCGCATCCTTTCCTGAATACCGCCAAACCGCTGGGGCATCGAGTGGATTCCAGTCCGGCTCGTCCTTGTTTCCGCGATAGACGACGAACATATCCTGCGAAGAGCCAGCCTCGACCTGCGGGTGGGGAGTACTTGGCTGGGTTCCGGCATTGGAGGGGTCGTTTGGGATGGTGCCCCAATGGGCACCCGCCCGAGTGGCAGTTTGTGTCGGGGACGTGGTGGAGCCCGCGTCTACTGGAGGAACTCCATTGACCGGCGTACCGCCGATTGCGGGTTGGATCACTTTGCCGTTACCCTTGCGCACCATGATGATAAGGTCGGCTGTAGTACCCTCCTGCACAAGCGTAAATCGCCCCCACTTATCGAGAGCTTGCTGCACATCCACGCGGGCGAGGCGATTGGCGTTCGGGTCCGCGGCGTCCACCCCGGCGGTTGGGTCGACGATCACGAGAACGGTTCTGGCACTGAGGACATCAACCGGTAGAATGGCCTTCTTCTTATCTTTGGCGGGAGCAAGAGCACAGCAAAGGATGATCGGGGTGAGCGCGAGGAGTTTGCGGAATGGCATAGCGGTCCTCCGGCAACGCGACAAGTTTACGCCTCGCTGCCCGAAGCTGACGAGACCCTCCTTGGCGTATTTCGCATAGCTGCCATTATTGCTGCACGGGTGGAGACTGGCGTGTGATTGATTCAGTCGGGGACGTGCTTATCGGCAATAGTGCGGGGGGATTGCTTGCGGCTGCGAAGATGCTGGTGATAGGCGAGAACGTGGCTGCTGTTTATGAGCTTTACCATCTGGGCCTGCACAAGGGTAAGAACTCGCGGGCTACCACTTTGGCCTTGCCTGCTGCCTCATGGTGATGCTGGTGCTCAAGATTCGCTATTGTCGTTTGCCTGTAATTGCCCGACGAGCGAAGCCCGTCGGGCAAGCAGAAACGGCCGAATAGGCTATTGGCTGAACGCTACGCCGTTGAAGGAGGCTACGTTGATCGAAGAGGACGCGGCCACCTGCTTGAGGTCGCCATAGTCGTCGATTGCGAAGACCGCCACATGCGCTCCATCAGAGGCTGTGTAGATGACAGCAAGCCACTTACGATCGCGTGAAACCGTGATGTCCGTTGGCATGCCTGGAAGGGGTATCGATTTGTAGAACACCCCGCCCTCAGCATCGCTGAAGAATATCGAGACAGCCTGACCAGGCGAGTTGCCGGTGTACCAAATGCTGCGCGGCCCTTTAGCCACCCAGCACGGGGCATTCGTGGGATATGAAGGCGCCGGCCCAACGATCGGAAATACATTCTCGCCTGCATCCACGATGGCGAAGCTGTCAGGACTATGGGCCGGAGTGAAGCCCAGGATATCTCCCCAAAACGCAGCGCCAAGAGGCGTGTTATTCGCGTCGGTTGGAAGCGTGATGGTGGTAGTCGCTCCGTTGAGCGCTCCGCCTTCATGTGTGAGCGGCAGTTGCATGACCGATCCCGATGTCAACGTAACGGCAGCCCAGGTTTTGCCGACAGCGATCTGCGCTGCCGAACTATCCGAGAGGCTCACGACGCTCCCATCCACTTGGCCCCCGGGCCAGGCGTGGCTCTCAGCGCAATTCTTTCCCACCATAAAGAGATGATCTTCGTTCAACGCCACGGAGTCGGGGCTCTCGCAGTCGGGTGCTAATTTGATTGTTCCTCCGACGACAATGACGTTGTCGAATCGGATCAACCGGCTGACTGTGTTCGAGCCATAGTTTGCCACGGCGCCAAGATCGTCGTTGAACTGCAGAATTCCGGCATTGCCGCTTGCGCCTCCTTTACCGCCAGTGGATAACCTGTAGGCAAGCGATAGCGCAGGTGTTTGTCCGGAGTCGATTTTGAACACCACGACCGAGTTGCGGTTTGCATCATTTGTGCTCGTTATTACGAAGGTGTTGCGATCGTGCTGGCCTGCAATCGCGAGTGAACTGGGAACAAGTATGGCCGACAATACAAGAGCGCAGCGCCACCACGACTTTTGAAGCCTCTGAGAAATCATTACGATCTCCTAATAGTTAGAGTTGGATTGGTGCCCCGCTCACCAGCATGAAAGCACGTTGGGAGAGGCAGAGCAGGTTTGTGTCGGAGAATTCGATCTGGAACGGGAAAAAGTTACGATCGAATGCGGAAAAACGTGAAGATAAAAATTCTGGCAAATTTCAGAAAACGCTGTAACTTTTCGACCTTCTTCATCGAATAAACCTGATTAGGCGAAAACGGGTCGACAGGTGTGTGCCTGACAGCGAATGGGGCGGATAGCGACATCGGTGCTGATAGCTGCAGGAAGACGATCCATCTGATGCACGCGGACGATAATCTCGAGATGCTGATGGCCCGCTATCAAGAGGGCGATTCCGCTGCGGCTTCGGCTCTCATTTATCGGCTCAGCCCGCAGTTGTATCGGTTTTTTGCCGCGCACTCGGGTAGCCGCGCCGATGCAGACGACTTGCTGCAGGAAACCTGGCTTCGCATTCATAAGGTGCGGCATACCTATCGTCCCGGCGAGCCGGCGCTGCCGTGGTTTTACGCGATCGCCCGTCACATTCGCGTCGATCATTATCGAAAATCAATCCGCACCTCAACCGGAGAGCGGAAATTGGAGGCAATTTCAAAGACTGCAACACTCCCGGCAAAATCCGATCGGGCGGATGACCTGGCCGCGCTCCTTGCTCCCCTCTCCCCAGGCGAACGGGATGTGCTGGAGATGCTGAAGGTTGCCGGAATGTCATTGGAGGAGGTCGCGCGCGCCACATCTTCCACCGTCGGGTCGGTAAAGCAAAAGGCGCACAGGGCATACAAGAAGCTCAGAGAAACACTGAGCGGCGTGCGACTCGGTGATGGACAAGGCGGAGGACTGTTGTGAAAAACAACGAAATTGACGGAGTACTGAAGGCCGCGCAGGCTCCGCATGGTCCTGAGCCGGAGACTCTGAAGCGGGTCACTGAATCAATCAGAGACTCGCTGCAGCCCGTTCGTCCTCTGCCACCCCGATGGGTGTTGACCGGCGGACTGATTCTGATCTGCGCAGCCGTGGCTCTCGCAGGCGCTGCCCGGGCAGGATTCTTCGGAATCGGAAGGATGAATCCGTGGGAGCGCGTGCTGATCTTTTCTGCGCTAGGCATTTTCATCGTCCTTGCAGCGAAGGAATACGTGAATGCCATGATTCCCGGGAGCAGGCGTCGCGTTTCTGCCGGCGCGCTCCTTGGAATCGGCACCTTGGTACTGATCGGCGTGTTTGCAGTGTCCTTCCGGGATTATCGAACCGACCACTTCATCTCTGCCGGCATCACATGCCTGCTCACCGGACTCCTCCACGCAGTTCCCGCGGCACTGCTGAGCTGGTTGTTGCTACGACGTGGGTTTGCAGTCAACGCTGTTTCCGCGGGATTGGCGGCAGGCACACTCGCAGGTTTGGCAGGTGTGGGAGTCCTGGAACTGCATTGCTCGAACTTTCAAGCTGCCCATGTGCTGTTGTGGCACACTGCCGTCGTGCCACTGAGCGCCGCCGGGGGCGCTTTATTCGTTTGGGTATTGAGGCTGCTGCAAAGATCGAGTAGCTGAGTGGCCCTTTCAAAAGGCTCGAACGGCTGTCTCTGCATTGTAGAGCGACCATGGGTGAACGGCGACCGATAGGCCAGACTTCTGAAATCCCAAACTCCCCATCCCATTTGCTTCAATCCGCCAGCCCAGATCGTCGTGAATTGTCTTGAACAGATTCCGCCGGAGTGATGTGTTCCCTCGTGAGGATGAGCCGTGCGCTTCGTCCTCCCCGATCTGTGTGTAGTCTCTTTGAGCGTTAGCAGGTCAACACACGCGCACGACCCGCGGCAGCAGATTGCGCAATGGCTGCGGTCCGGGTCGGGTTTCTTCCATCAGCACTCGCAGCACGGCGAACACCAAGGCGTGATCTCGGACTCTACCGAATCCTGAGAGACAATCCTGAGCGACAGTCGTCCATTTGTGGACGCCGGCTCTTATGCGCGAACAGATATATCCCTCGCTGCCCTGCATAAACCATTGCAATTCCGAGCCAAGACTTTGGAATCATGAGTGCTGTTCTATCTCCAGCCCCTTGCCCGAAGCTCGTGATGTCTTCTTGTGGAGGTGGTCCGGATGAACTGGTTTAAAGAGTCCTGGAGGCGGCCCGGAATCGACCTTCTCTTGGCCGATCTGCGCTACGCCTGGCGCGGCATGCGGCGCTCGCCGGGGTTCTTCACCACCGCCGTGCTCATGCTGGCGCTGGGCAGCGGCATCAACGCCGCGATCTTCAGCGTCTTCGCCCATGTTCTGCTTGCGCCCTTGCGTTTTCCCAATCCCGGCAATCTTTACCTGGTTCGCTCGCATGCGCCTTCCCTCGGCGACGCTCGGCGGCTCGCCTCCGGCCCCGACTTCCGCGACTTCCGCGATCAGGGCACGACTCTCTCTCAGGTCTCGGCGGCCATCGGATATTTCTCTGAGCCTTGGACCGGCGACGGCACTCCCCACGTGATCAAATGCACCGGCCCTACCGAGCAATTCTTTAGCGTCATGGGCATTCGTCCCATCCTAGGTCGACTCTACACCTCGAACGAGTACTCGGTGCTTGATACCCGCTCAGTTCTGATCTCGTCGAAGTTCTGGAAGGAACAGCTCGGCGGCGACCCTCACGTCATCGGCCGCAGGATTACCATTGGCGGTGCTTCGCAAACCATCATCGGGGTTCTTCCCACCCTGCCTGACCTCTATCCGGATACCGATGTCTGGCTGACGCTGACCACCGAGCCGGCATGGCCTTTCATGGACCGGCGAGCCAACAAGTTCCTCGATGTGGTCGCGCGTCTCAAGCCGGACGTCAGCCGCAGCGTCGCCGAAGCGCAGCTCACCTCCATCCTGCGCCGCGGAGAAGGTGAGCCGAACGACCTTCAGGTTGAACTCACGCCCCTCAAAGACTTCATCGTGGGTCCAGTCTCGAAGCAGCTCAGGATTATGATGGCTGCGGTCGCCCTCGTGCTTCTCGTCAGCTGCATGAACACCGCCGCACTGCTGCTCGCGCGCACCGTCAGGCGTTCCCCGGAACTGGCCATCCGCCTCGGCCTGGGAGCGAGCTGGGGAAGAATTCGCCAGCAACTCCTCGCAGAAGGACTCCTGCTCAGCGCGATCGGCGGAGGGTTGGGGCTCGCCTTCGCTTCGATGTCTGTCGACCTCGCGAAACAGATCCCCGGTTTCGCACTGCCGCGACTGGATGGCCTGCACCTGAACCTGCCTGCGGTCTCTGTCAGTATTGGATTAGTGGCGCTCACCGGCGTACTCTTCGCCGTTCTGCCCGCGAGCGTGCTTTCCGGTCTCGATCTCTCCTCCGGCTTCCGCGGCGGGCGCACGGAGACGGGCAAGGCGCAGCGTCGTCCCTTTTCTGCGCTCATCGTCGCTGAGATCGCCTGCGCCGTCGTGCTTACCGTCTGCGCTGGTTTACTGGTGCGTAGCTTCGTGCGTGTGCAGTCGGTCGATCTGGGTTTCCAGCCGGCGAAAGTCCTGACTTCGTATTTGCGAACCCCGTATTTCGGACCCGAGGGACATTCCTTCTGGCGCAGCGTGCTTAGCGGAGTTGCCGCCCTTCCCGGCGCGAGCTTCGCTGCTGCTTCCGATTGCATGCCGGGGGCGCATGCGATGGGTGCAGCGTTGAGCTTCGATGACCGGCCGAACGATTCGGCCCACGCTCCATCGGCCGAGGGCTGCTGGATCAGCGCAGACTTTTTCCGTACTCTCGGCGCGTCACTCCTGCGGGGACGTTATTTCTCCGATCATGACGATCAGAATGCGCCGCCGTCCGTCATCATCAATGCCGAGGCGGCGCGGCGCTTCTATCCCGGTCAGGATCCCATCGGCAAACGCTTCACCGTCAACTATCTCGCGCTGGGCAGCCGCAATAATCGCCCGCCGCCGCCCCGCGAGATCGTGGGTGTCGTCGCAAACGTCAGGCAGCGAGCCCTCGATCTGCCCAGCGAGCCCGCCATCTACATGCCTTACACGCAGGACGACACCAACCACGTTCTTGCCTCCATGAACCTGTTCGTGCGCAGCGCGGGCGCCAATCCCGCGCTGCTGGCCAATAGCGTGCGGGCGAAGATTCAGTCCCTCTATCCGAACCAGCCCGTCGAACGAATCACGGTGATGCGCGAGGTGGTTTCCCGCACCCTGGACCAGCGCGCGTACAGCGTCGGCTTAATGACCGCCTTTGCCATCCTCACCGTCCTTCTGTGTGCGCTCGGAATCTACGGTGTGGTCTCGTACGTCACTCTGCAGCGCACGCGCGAATTCGGCATCCGCATGGCCCTCGGCGCCAGCCGACAGCACGTGCTGCGCAGTGTGCTGTGCCAGGGGGGATTTTTAGTCGCCATTGGCATCGCGCTGGGCGTCGGGCTGTCGCTCCTGGCTACGCGCACCCTCTCGCAGGTTCTGTTCGAAACCACTCCTCTGGACCCGGGAATTCTTTTCTCGGCAGTTTTCCTGCTCGCAGCCATAGGGGTGCTGGCATGCCTGCTGCCCGGCATCCGAGCCTCTCGACTGGATCCGCGGGTGGCGTTGAATACCGAATAGGCATCACCAGACCTGGCGAGCGGAGAGCTTTGCCGAAGCCGACCTGAAACCGCGCGAGCAGGCCGCACTGATAAAGATGGGTTTCGTGTCCGCTTCCCGCAATGGAATCTTCTTGACAGTCGATAGTCGGATGTCTACTATCAACTCAAAATCGAGGGTCGAATGTCTTCTATGGGGAAACAGGCACAGCAGCGAATGGCGGTCTTGCAGGGCACGCTGGACATGCTGATCCTGCGGACGCTCCTTTATGGGCCTGCGCACGGTCACCAGATAGGCAAGCACATTCAGCGGACTACGAACGATTTCCTGCAGATGCAGCACGGCTCGCTCTATCCCGCGCTGCATCGCCTGGAGCGAAGGGGATGGGTCATTTCCAAATGGGAGACCGCGCCGGACCGCAATCGGGAGTTCAAGTATTACCGGCTGACGAAAGAAGGCAGGAAGCAGCTGACGGTCGAGGAGTCGCAATGGAAGCGGATGGCGGAGGCTGTGGCGCGCGTGATGTGGCCAGCGACGCCGTCGACCGAGGAGAGCTGAGATGCGATGGTGGCAGATCAGGAAGAGGGATGCGGATCTGGAGCGTGAGCTGCGTTCCGATCTTGAGCTGGAAGAGGAAGAGCAACGGGAGAGCGGGCTCTCGCCGCAAGAGGCTCGCTATGCGGCGCGGCGGGCATTCGGTAATCCGACTCTGATCCGGGAACGAACGCGCGAAACCTGGGGCTGGGCGTCTCTGGAGCGCTTATGGCAGGACCTGCGCTATGCACTGCGACAACTGCGGGGAACGCCGGCGTTCACCGTAACGGCGGTATTGATTCTCGCGCTCGGCATAGGCGCGGTGACGGCGGTTTTCAGTCTGATCGACGCGGCTCTGCTGAAGATGCTCCCGGTGAAGAACCCGGAACAGCTCGTGCAATTCAAGAACATCAGTCCCACGTTTCCAATCAACGACGCGTTCTCTTATCCCGCACTCGGAACGATGAGCCAACAAAGCCAGGTGCTGGCGGGCGTGCTCGGGTTTCGCAAGCTGTACAACATCGACTTCGAGGTCGATGGACAAAGCGGTCTCGCGCAGGGGCAGTTAGTCTCGGGCACCTATTTCTCCGTGCTCGGCGTGAAGGCGATTCGCGGAAGAACCATCCTTCCGGCCGACGAGTCAGTTGCAGGTCCGAATCCGGTCGCGGTGATCGGCTATGACTACTGGCGATCCAGGTTCGGGCTCGATCCCGGGATCGTCGGCAAGAAGATCCTGCTGAATAACGCTCCGTTCACGATTGTTGGAGTGACGGAGCCCGAGTTTTATGGCGTTCAACCGGGCGCGAAGATCGATGTCTCGGTACCACTGACTACGATGGTTTTAGTGAATCCTGGTTTTGCTGCGGCAGGGACCCAGTACGACGTGCTGAAAGCGCCGATGCGGAACTGGCTTTATGTGATGGGCCGACTGCAGCCCGGAGTGTCGCGGGAGAAAGCAACGGCCAGCTTGCAGCCTGTCTTCACTGAGTTGAAGCGTGAGGCAGTTGCGAGCCTTGCCGGGGAGCCGGTAGACTCCCCCGCACTGCGCCAGGCAGTTCTCGACGGTCGACTGCAACTGGATCCGGCCAGCCAAGGCTTGGCGACCTTGCGCGAGCAATTTTCCAAGCCGTTGTGGGTGCTGATGGCGGTGGTGGCTCTGCTGCTGCTGATCACCTGCGCCAACGTTGCGAATTTGCAGCTCGCGCGCGCCAACGCAAGAGAGCGGGAAATCGCAGTGCGGCTGGCCATAGGCGCGGGGAAATTTCGTCTAATGCGCCAGCTCATCACGGAAAGTGTACTGCTGGGCGTGATAGGCGGAGCGCTGGGTGTCGCCCTGGCGTACTGGGGCAGCGGTTCTTTGCTCGCTCTGATGGCGCAGGGACGCAGTCCGGTGTCGCTGCGCGTCCATCCCGATCTGACGGTATTGGCTTTTGCCCTGGCGGTTTCGCTGCTGACTGCCCTGGTGTTCGGCACGATCCCTGCATGGCGTTCGACGGATGTGAATCCGTCCCACGCTCTGGCGCAGAATGCGCGCAGCTCCACAAGTCCCCGGCAACGCCACGGGCTGGGCAAGGCGCTGGTTGTGCTTCAGGTGGCGGTGTCGCTGGTGCTCGTCGTCGGCGCCGGCCTACTAACCCGCAGCCTCAGCAATCTCAGGGAATACTATCCTGGGTTCAACCGGGATAATGTTCTGCTGTTCCATGTCGATCCGCCGATTATCGGAACTAAGGATGTGGTGCCGCTCTACCAGCAACTCCTCAGCCGCCTGCGCGAGATTCCGGGCGTACGCTCCGCGTCGCTTTCAGTGCACGAGCCATTGAGCACCAACGTCAGTGACAGCAGCGTCAAGGTTCAGGGACCCTCCGCTCGCAAGGGAGAGGATTTGGCACCGGTTGACATTGAGCCAATTGGGCCGGACTACTTTGCAACGATGGAAACTCCGGTGGTGCGCGGACGCGAATTCCAGGTGGGCGATCGCGCTGGAGCGCCAGAGGTCGCGGTCGTCAATCAAAGCATGGCGCGCCATTTCTTTGGCGACGCGGACCCCATCGGACGCTTCGTGAGCATTCCTGCTTATCGCGGTGACACGAACTGGATGCAGATTGTCGGCGAGGTTCGCGATGTCAAGGTTCACGATCTGCGCGAATCGCCGACGCTGATGCTCTACGTGCCGATGTGGCAGGCACCCGAAGGTGGAGCGACCTTTGAAGTCCGCACTGCAATAGATCCCGCAAACGTTCAGACTGGTGTGCTAGGGGCGGTGAAAAGCATCGAGAGCCGTCTGCCGATTTACTCAGTGAAATCGCTCGACGATCAGCTCGACGATTCCCTTGTGGAAGAGCGTCTGGTCGGTTCTCTTTCGAGCACGTTCGGGATGCTGGCCTTGCTGCTGACCTGCATCGGCCTTTATGGCCTGATGGCGTACACGGTGAATCGAAGAACCGGCGAGATCGGTATTCGCATGGCCCTCGGCGCGCAAAGGTCCCGCATCGCAAGGATGATCCTGCGCGAAACATTCGTGCTTGTTCTTTGCGGCTTGGTGATTGGCGTTCCCGCAGCGCTCCTGGCATCTCGGCTGATTGCAGCCCAGCTATTTGGATTGAAGCCGGGCGATCCCCTCACATTTCTGGCTGCGTGCGCCGTAATGGCCGCGGTGACGATCACGGCCAGCTACATTCCCGCCCACCGTGCGGCATCCGTGGATCCTATGCGAGCACTGCGAAGCGAATGATTTGATAGCGGTGCGCCACCCGTTGTAGTCCACCGCCGAGTAGAGCTGAGAAGAGATGGTGGCAGACGGACGAGCGCCCCCTTTTCCTTGCTGATTGCGAAGCCGGCATCCATGCAGCGCAGGGGGGCATCCCAGTGATTGGTACAAAAGGAGCCAGTCGCGATGCGAAAACCCTTCGTGACACTAGAAAATTGGGCCGTAGTTCCAACCGCAGGGTCGCTGAGTTTCGAACCGTTGCAGCCTGGGAAGCGCCTCGTAGGCAACGCTTTCGGGCATGCGAATTTCCCGGGGCGGACTTTTGTCTGGACGTCGAGTATTTTGACCGTTGATCGGAATAGGGGACTGGTTGAAACATCGAACACTATTTATCGACTCGGTGAGCCCCAGAAGGCCTATGCGGCTTGGCAATTTGAGAGAGAGCACCAATCTGCAGCATGAACCCCTGCCGTCGGTAATGATTACCGAAGAGTAACCGCGGCGAACTGACGGGGGATTTCATTCCGCCCTTCTGCCGGGTATTGTTGCCCACAATGCAGTGGACCTCGGGGGAGGGCCCACTACTTACTGGCACTCGCAGATCTATCCGTCTGCGAGTGCTTTTCATTTGTGGGAAGAAGTGCCGATCAGAATCGAGATGGGCGCATGAATGCGACTGGATCTCGAGACGCTGCTGATAAGCCATGCGTGCGAGCCCGGAAGCCTAAGAGCTGCGCCAAACCTCTGACCGCCTTAGAACACTCCAAGGCAAAGAGAGTACTCAAATCTCTCTCGCCGCTCAATTCTTGTGGACGAGGAACTCGCTCGGGCAGCAGAGCTTGTACATCCGGGCCGCTGCCGCTTCCTCCTGACGCAAGTCTTGCTGCGCACCCTGATCGCCGGATATCTCTCCCACCCCGGGGAACCGCCACATTCTCCAGGGTCAACCTCCAGGGTCAACCAGCATGAATGTTGATCCGGCAAAAGCCAAGACGTCAACGAATCGTTTTACGGCGAAAGGAAGCGTACTAGATTGCCACAAATAGTGGTATAACGTGGTCGCTGCCCGTGTGCCCAAAAAAAGCAATTTGTAGAACCGTGGTGCAACCTGATCAGGTTTGTGGCTAAAATTCAGGCCTGTGCGAGTCAGGTCTAACTTGCGCCAGCCGATTTCTGCAGGATGGACTGAGTTGCATCTGGCGCGCTGACCGTAGAGTTCGAAGTTTTTGAAGAGGCGTCCAGCCATGAGATTTCCTCTGAGTAAGCCAGCTCTCTTTGCAGTCGTTTCCTTGTGCCTGTTTTGCTGCTCCGCCCCGGCGCAGGGCCAAGACCCGCCCGATCTTTCCCCTTCCTCATCGACGCCACAGTCCGCAGGCCCGACCACCTCGCTGCAAAATCAAATCACGATCCCTGGGCCTCTACGGTCTTTCCTTCGGATGGCCGGGATCAGTCAAAAGATCTCACCAGAAGATGTTTTGCCGGCGCTGGCCCGTAACGTGGAAGTCCTGGGCTATCAGGTAGGGCAGAGAACAGAGTATTTGCTCCTTTTGGAGCGGTACGTTAACCAGGCGAGGGAACTTCAGGCTCTGGCGGGGCCGGGCAATGAGATTCGCGTCGCCCGCTGTGAGGACGCCGGACCCCTGCTTCAGGTGCTAGGCTACCATCTCCGGAATGGATGCGGACAGAAAGACGCTTCACTGGCAGCCCTCGACCCGGAGAGTGCATTTCTGACGATTGACTCGGGATTTCCTCTCACTCGGCTCGAGCAAGCTTTGATCAGCAACACGCCGTTCAGCTATCCCTATGTGCCCTCCCAAGTTCCTGTGCTGTTTGCGGCGAGCGACTGGACGAACATGAACAGGGCGAGGAAGCAGGGCAGCCCCGATTTACTCGATGCATTTCTGCGCGATCCTCACGTGGCCCGCCTTTATTGGGCATTATCCAGAATCGATCCTGAAACCAGGAACGACTTGCAGAGGTCCGTGGGGCTATGGAATCTGCTCTCCTACGCCGGCGTCTTGGATTTCTACGGAACACAAATCTGTATTCGTTCGGGAAAAGTGCTTGTGCCCGGAGGCACTGCCGCTGAGCCGGCCTGGAAGGACCTGGTGGGAGCCAGCCCGGAATCGCCTGGAGAATTCGTCACGCACTTGTTGTCGCAAGACCGGGGCTGGCTGGCTGCGTATTTTGATACGCTTGCCCGCGTAAGCCAAACGCAGCAGGCCCACTACACCCAGGGGTCGCGCCTCAGGGATTTGTACGAAGCATTTCGTGAGCCGGACCCGAATGCATCTGCGGCGGGAGCATCGTTTCGCAAGGCCCCGAGTCTCCTGGTTCTTTTTACCCGCCAGCAGTGGCTGCCCAACGGTGAGCCGCGCATCCCAGGGAGTCCTGATGCCTGGAAGCAGATCGCGGGCAAACACACGCGGCACTTGAACCATCCCGAGCAGGTGCTGGAAGCCATGGTCTCTTTTTCCCGGCTTGACATGGAAAGTGGCCCGCTGCAGATCTATCTCACTTTGAGCGAAGTTGACGGCAAGCGACCCCCGCAGAGAGGCTTGTCACCCGAGACAATGCTCCTGATGGCGCGCGCGTACGCGGATTTCGGCAGTTGGTATCCGATTTTTTCGGAGTTCCCAGAACTGACGGACGCCTCCATTACCCGGTTTATTAATGTCGCTGGCACTCTTGATCGAACTTCCAACCAGCAGCTGCGTGGAAACGCTCTTGGGATCTTTCAGGCGAATCTCGGGCTTTGGCAGATCCTGGCCCGTCAGGGTGAGATTCCGAAGGACCAGCTCGACTCATCCTGGCAGAGAATCATTGATCCATTTGATAAGGTCAGCTCACCGGCCCAACTGTTCGATGGGGGCTACAAATCCTTAGGCGAGCTCATGCTCGCGGCTACTGGCAAGGCCAATCGTTCGCAGGATGAGATCATCGACCTGTTGGCCGGTCCTCCGCAAAAGGGTCCACAGGGCGAAAAAATTCGAAATGAAGTAGCCGGCAAGATGCGTTTGGTCATAGACGATCAACGCCTGACCCCTCTCGATACACTGTGGGAGCTTAGCGATGGGATGAAAGCCATGGAGCACGGAGCCCCAGCAAGCAAGAACCTAATCGCTCTGGCCGGTGAGCTGCGGGAATTCGAAATGCCACGTCCCATCTTTACGGAGGGCGAGAAAGACCAGTGGGCGCCGGGTGTTTTCAGCCAGAGGCACGCGGAGTTACAGGTGCGCACGGACCTCGCAAAAGTAATTGAGCAGCCAACTACACCCGCAAAACTGGAGGCTGCCCGCGGCCAGATCGCGCCCTTCCTAAGGGACACGCTCGTGGGCTTGAACTACGCCTATTATGAGCCTCCGGGATCTCAAATCCTCCACATCAATCCGCTTTTCGTGCGCTCGCACGACTTCTCAGGAGAGACGGTTCAGGGCGAAGAACATCTTTGGCAACCTTCAACATTGTTCGGCATAGGAGCGCCCGCCGGGGGCGGAGCCTATTTGGTTGGGTCGCTGGCGGACCTGCCCTACGTCCTGGCCGCGTCGGAACAGGACTTCATTTCGCCGGAAAATGTGCAGGCGTTGATCTGGCAGGAACTCGTGCCAGACGTTCTGGCTGGCGCGACCGTGACGCGCTGGTGGAGTGTGAGCCCGCATGAGATGCACGCCGTCGCCCTCTATCAACAGTTCGGAGAGGAGCTTTTGACTGTTTCGGTGGGCAATCCACAGTTGAGGCAGAAGGTCATCTCTATCCTTTCCGACCGCATGTCGCCGCAGCGAGCGGAACAACTGGAGCAGGCTCTGCAGTCAAAAAATGTAAAGAGCGAGCTTGCCCGGCTCATGCCGGCAGATACCTTTTATCTGGCTGCGGAGTTCCGCCAGCGATTCCCGCAAGAGGCCGCATCCTGGGGAACTTCAGGTGAAGCGCTGGACAAGCTCTCCCGGCAGTACTCCGCGGAGGTCAGTCTGGAGCATATCTCGAAAGATTTCGGCATTCCTCATCCGGCGCTGGCGCAGAACTATGGTCGCGAGCTGTTGAATGTAAAACCGTTTCCGGCCTTTTCAGGCTATTTCAGTCGCTTGTTCGGGGAATCCTGGGACTCCAGTAACTTGTACTGGGCTCGTCTTGCGGACGAGAAGAGCGTTTCACCTGTGACGTTGAACGTTCTGTCTCCGCAGCTAACGCGCCTGATGATTTCGAAAATCTTCGCCAGCGATTTCGAAGATTGGCCTGCGGTGGTACGCGCTATGCACGAGGCGGGGGATGACTTTCTGCAGGGTAAGGTCGCTTTGCAGGCGGGAATGCAGACCACTGCTCAGCGTTGAGCCGTGGGCAGATTAGTGTGCAACAGGAGGATTATGGCAAAGAGGTATTTTCTCAGCTCCTGGCTATCAATCGGCCTCTTGGGTACCGGAGCCTGGACCGCCGCCCAGGATGATCCGGCGCAGATTCGGGTGAACGTCAATCTGGTGCAGCTCAACGTGGCGGTAACCGACGCGAAGGGAAACTACGTTACCGGCCTTCGTCCTCAGGATTTCATCGTTACCGAAGATCGGATTCCGGAGAAGGTCGCGACCTTTGAGGAAGGGATTGAACCCGCTCGCGATCTGGCGGACGCCAATCCGCCAGTGGGTGAAATCGCGGCGGAGAATACCGGCCAGGCTGGGGGCCAGGCGCCCGCCGATCCGCCGCTCCAGCCATCAGTGTCCCGGTACTCCGATGCAAGCGTCTTTATCCTTTTCGACACCAGCAACTACATGTACCGGGGATTTGTCTTCGCCCAGGATGCCATCGCCGGTTTCGTGCGTTCCTTGCAAACCGCGAGCAAGGTAGCGTTTTATTCCTACAGCCGCGATCTATCGCGCGTCGCGCCGCTGACCACCGATCGAACTCAGGTTCTGCAAGGTGTGCGCAGTACTGTCGCCGGAGACGATGCCGCACTCTACAATTGCCTCCTGATGACGGTCAAAGATGCCGCACGGATTACGGGACGAAAAGTTATCGTGGTCTTCTCGAACGGACCCGACAATGCCAGCCTTGTCCCGCCCGAAGACGTTGCTGAATTGGCCCAGTCCACCGGAACGATCATTTACATGGTTAGTACTCAAGAAGCGCAGTTGGAACCGATCTCCACCGCGGTGTTTGAGCGAATGAGCAAGGCTACGGGCGGTAAAGCCTATTTCGCAAAAAGCTGGAGAGACGAAACGAAAGCCTTCGCCTCGATCCGAGATGACTTGGCGCATCTTTACTCCCTCAGTTACTATCCGCAGCCAAACTCTAACCGCGGCTGGCGCACGATTACAGTGAGGCTGGTAGGAAAGGATCTGCAGAAGTACCATTTGCGAACCCGGGATGGATATCGTCTGCAGCAGACAAAAGCGTCCGAGTAGACACTGCGGCGTCAGCCGAACAACCTCAGAGCCCAGGAAACTCGAGATCATCTTATGAAGAGCTTATTCGGGGCTGCCTGCGTCACAATTCCCTAAGATGAGCAACTTCCTTTTCTCCCAGCTGGAACCGAGTCTACAGACTCTGAAGCGGTTTTCGATTTTGAAAACGAAGGCGCAGAGTAGCCCGCGACGAACTTAAGTTGCACTCTGCGCCTTGATGTTTGACGGCGGTGAGCCGCAGGTTACTCTGGGGAGGCTGAGTCGCCGTTGACCGTGACCGCGACGTGCGCCGTCACCTCGCGGTGCAGCCTGACCGGGATGTGGAACTCGCCGAGCTGCTTGAGCGGCTCTTCGAGATGCACCTTGCGGCGGTCGATGTGGAAGCCCTTCTCTTCGAGTTGGCGTGCGATATCGGCCGAGGTAACCGAGCCGAAAAGGTGGTCGTGCTCACCCACCTTGCGCACGAAGACCAGAGAGACGGCGTTGAGCTGAATCACGAGGGCTTCGGCTTCCGTCTTTTCCTTCGCAGAGCGGCGGACTGCGGATGCCTTCATCTGCTCAATGACCGCCTTATTGGCGGCGTTTGCTTCCATGGCGAGCTTTTTGGGCAGCAGGTAGTTACGGCCGTAGCCCTCCGCCACCTTCACCACGTCGCCGCGATGGCCGAGGTTATTGACATCTTCTTTCAGAATGACTTCCATGCGAATCTCCAATTCAGGGCGCGGAGCATGGAGCTCAGCGCAAAGTTGCTAATAGCCTTCCCGAGCAACAACACCTTCGCCGGCTGCCGATAGCAGCCAATCGTTAGAAGCGCGCCGCGAACGGGAGCAAGGCGATGTTGCGGGCCTGCTTAATGGCGCGAGTGAGCCGGCGCTGGTGCGTCGTGCACACACCAGTGAGGCGGCGGGGCACGATTTTACCGCGCTCGGCCACGAAGCCCTGCAGCAGGCGCACGTCACGGTATGGGATGGCGTCGATCTTCTCGGTGCAGAACTTACAGACCTTTTTGCGCCGGAAAAATTTGCGGCCGCCCGGACCACCGGGACCTCCAGTACGGGGAGCGCCGGAGCGTGGCCCAGATGATGTTGGCGCTCCACCTTCGGGAGCGCGATGGGGTGTTGTTTCGTCAGCCATGGTGTTTCCTATCCTTCATATTCGAACGATTTTCTTTAACTCTTCAAAAACGAATTTGTCTCATTCTTCAAGCCAGCGCGATTCGGGATCAGCCTGTCGCAGAGGCCTTCTTGAATTTCCCTGCAACCGAATCCTAGGCGTTGGCCGGAGCTGTTTCGATTGATTCGGCGATCTCGACCGGAGCTTCGACCGCGTTGGCAGCCTCAACTGGAGCAGCAACCGGAACCGCAGTCGGCTGCGCACTCAGCTTCTTGCGCGTGGCGCGGATGGCCTTGATCTTGTCGATGCGCTTCTGCTCTTCGTCCATGCGCACGGTGATGAACTTGATTACCGGCTCTGAGACGCGGAGACGGCGCTCGAGTTCGTGCACCAGCTTGCCGTCAGCATCGATGGTGAGCAGCACGTAGTTGCCGTCGTTGAACTTGCGCACTGTGTATGCGAGCTTGCGGCGGCCAAGCTTCTCAGTGGAGCGGAGCGTGCCGCCGCCATGAGTGATCGTCTGCTCAAAGCCGGCGATCAGCTTGTCCAAGTCTGCGTCCTCGATGTCAGGACGAACGATAAACATTACTTCATAGAAACGATCCATGCTCTGCTTCTCTTTTCTTTGGGCACAGCGGCGATTTGTCACCGTGACCAAAACTAATTTTTCTGCGGCTCCACTTCCGCCGATTACTTACTCCGCCGGACCGTTTTCCCGACGGTTGAACTCATTCATCGCGGCGCTGATTCCCTTGGCCACGACCACCTCTACTGCTCGCGCCACACGGTCGAGAATCTCGTCGAGCGTGGCTAAATCCGTTTTCCGCAGCGGAGTCAGCAAGTAATCCTTGCCGCGACGGAATGCGTCTTCAGGTCCCGCATCGGGTCCGATCCCGATCCGGATGCGCGCCCAATCGTCCGAGCGCAAGGCTCCGGAAATGGATCGCGCTCCGTTGTGCCCTGCGGCGCTGCCGCGTTCTCTCACGCGAAGAACGCCCAAGGGTAAATCCAATTCGTCGTACAAAACCAGCAAGTCGCGAGCCGGATCGATCTGAAACTCAGCGACCAATGCCGAGACGGAAAGACCGCTGAGGTTCATGAAGGTCTCGGGTTTAGCCAGGATCACTTCACGTCCGGCGATTTGAATCTTTGCCGTCAGTGCGCGACAACGGCGATTCGCCACGGCCACGCGGTTCTGATCGGCGATGCGGTCGACTGCAAGAAACCCGGCGTTGTGCGGTGTGAACTGGTACTCGATGCCCGGATTGCCGAGCCCAACCACCAGAAACACGCCGCGAGACGGCAACTCACGATTCTCGCCATCTGTTGCAGTCGCCAAAGCTTATTTCTTAGCGCCCTTCTCGGCAGACGCCGCGTCTGTAGTCTCTGTCTTACCCTTCTTGACAACCTCCGGCTCGGCAGGCGCGGCTGCCCCCACAGCCTCGACTACAGGCTCGACCTCTTCCTTGATGGCAACCACGTGTGCGACCGTCGTGTCTTCGTCGGTCAGGAACTTGAGCTTGTCGGAATGCGGCAAGTCGGACACGCGCAGCACATCGCCAATCGACATCTGCGTCACATCGAGATCGATGTGACTGGGAATATCGCCGGGCAGGCACTCGATCTCCACTTCGCGCAGCACCTGATCCAGAATACCGCCCTGCGTCTTCACGCCAATCGGCGCGCCAACGAGTTGGATCGGAACCTCGACACGCATAGCCTTGTCGAGAGCAATGCGCTTCAGGTCGATGTGCATCAACGTGCCCTTGATTGGCTCATACTGCCAGTCGACGATCATGGCCTTGGTTTTTGCTGTCGAGCCGTTGATCTCTAGATCGAAAATCGAGTTGTGGCCGGTATCCGAGTGCAGAATCTTCTGGATCTGCTTGGGATCGACCTCGATCGCGATGGCGGGCTCCGCGGCGCCATAAACTACAGCTGGAATCTTGCCCTTCACACGCACGCGGCGGGCGGCATTCTTGCTGAACTTGCCCTCGCGGGGCGTGGCAGCGACGACTTCCTGGCTAATCATTTTCCTCTTCCTTCGGGCACGGTGAAGCAGGCATTAGGGAACAGGGATTAGGGATTCGTCCTGACACAAGCCCCATCCGCCATTCACTTGATTCCTGTTCCTGACCGCTCCCTTTTCTTGAACCCTTCGGTTCGGTTTATTCCGTTGGCTTAAGCCACGGCTCAAAATTAATTCCTAATCCCTGCATTTAATTGAATAACGAGCTCACGCTCGTCTCCATGTGGATGCTCTCGATGGTCGCGGCCAGTAACCCCGCCACCGACCGCACTTTGATCTTTACCACCTTCTGCGCTGCTTCGCACAGTGGGATGGAGTCGGTCACGACCAGTTCTTCGAGCCTGGAGTTGGCGATCCGCTCGACAGCCGGTCCGGAGAGTACCGGATGCGAAGCACATGCGTACACCTTGGTTGCGCCCTGTCCCAGAAGCGCATCCACCGTTTTCACTAGCGTGCCGGCGGTATCGACGATATCGTCGATGATGAGGCATGTGCGGCCCTGCACATCGCCGATCACGTTCATCACTTCCGTCACGTTCAGGTCCGTACGGCGCTTGTCCACAATTGCCAATGGAGCCCCCATCTTGGTCGCGAAAAAGCGCGCGCGTTCCACGCCTCCTGCATCCGGCGAAACCACGACCAGGTTCGGCAGATTCAACTCCCGGAAGTAGCTCACCATCACCGGGCTGGCGAACATGTGATCCACCGGGATATTAAAGAATCCCTGAATTTGGGCCGCGTGAAGATCCATAAACAGGGCGCGGTTCGCCCCGGCCGTAGTCAACAGATCGGCAATCAACTTCGATGAAATTGCCACGCGCGGCCGATCCTTGCGGTCCTGCCGGGCATAGCCGTAATACGGAACAACAACGGTAATGCGACCGGCCGATGCGCGCTTGAGCGCGTCAATCATAATCAGCAGTTCGACCAAGTGCTGGTCCACCGGATTGCAGGTGGGTTGCACCACGAAGACATCTGCTCCGCGGACATTTTCGAGCAGTTGAAAGTAAACTTCGCCGTCGGCAAAGCGCTGCATTTTTGTCTCGCCGAGTGCGATGCCGATGTGTTTGCAGATCTCCTGCGACAACACGCGATTGGCCGAACCGGAAAATATCTTGAAGCGCTTATCGTCACTGTGCGAGCGAGCCCGCTTCTTTTCCCCCTGCGTCCTCGTGTCTGCTGTCGCCTTGGTATCTGCATGAACCTGAGGCCGTGATCCGCTAGTTCCATGATCAGTATTTGCCGCGAGCCCGATTGCCTCCGTGGTCACTGCTTCCATCACCGTTTCGTTCTTCACAAGATTCTCCCAAGCTGGTTGGCTGTGGTTGTCCTGCACAAGTGTCGTCTGGCATTCGTGCTGCCAGGGCTTCGGTTCGCCGAAGAAGTTAACTCCGACGATGCAACATTATGGCTGGGCGACTAGGATTCGAACCTAGACAAAGTGCTCCAAAGGCACTTGACCTACCGTTAGTCGATCGCCCAGTGATACCGCCTGTGGACTACTTTGGAGCGGTTGAATCCTTCGCTTCCATCAACATCGTGCGCCAATAAAGGCCGCGCGGCAAGGTTTCCGTCTGCAGTGATCGGGTCCCAAGCTGAGTGAGTCGCCTTACCGCTGCCGCCGCGGCTTCCGGGGTCCGGTAAAGGCCGAAAAGCGCCGACCCGGAGCCAGAAAGCCCCGCACAGAGAGCCGCATGCCCCGGATGACTGAGGGCCGCAAGTTCACGCTTGACTTCACCGAGGGAGGGATTCTGAGGGAAGACAACTTCTTCGAAGTCGTTTTCAATCCCGGTTCGGACAAGCGCGAGAAGCGAATCGTTCACCCCAGCGAGCAATTTCGCAGGAGCTCCCGAATTCTCGGCCAGATCTTCTAAGAAGACACCGGAGGAGTGCGGTTCGCACAATGCAGATGCGAGAACCCGACTCAACCTTTTAAGTCTATCGGATGGTTGTCGCAGGGTCAATGCCGGATTCAGCGAGAGCTTGGGAATAGGACCAGAAGGCTCAATGTGCCGCGCATCCCAGTCCCGAAAAGCTTGTGGCGTCGAGATGCCGACATCCGGCAGCGCAAGAACACACGGGGTGGGGGGCAGGTCAGGCAGCGGATAGACTTCCTCTCCGCGGCCGATGCCCAGAACCGCTCCGCCAATAAGGAAGAGCGGGACATCGGAGCCGACTTCGGCGGCGATACGAAGCTTTTCAGGTCCGGGCAGAGGAGCGATATCGTGCCCGCCAAGTTCCCGTTCGAGTCCAATGAGGGCCGCAACCGCATTTGCGGAGCCAGCCGCAAGTCCGC
The DNA here is from genome assembly GCA_013289875.1 of Acidobacteriota bacterium. GTDB lineage: Bacteria > Acidobacteriota > Terriglobia > Terriglobales > Acidobacteriaceae > Silvibacterium. Next base: position 51,284 of record JABCZC010000011.1, read on the forward strand.
CTTGTACCGGAAGCCGTTTGTCTATGTAGATATGAACGTCAGCGGTGATTTTCAGAGCATTCAGGACGAGATTCACAGACTTGAAGGCGGTATTCCGTTCGTCGGTGGGTACGCGAGCGTCATTGCTGGTGATCGTGATAGAGGCTTTCTCAGCGGGGCGTGCCTCGACCATAACCAGATCGTGCGCCGCAAGTGTCTGGTAGAGGGTGGTGAGAGCGTGGAATCCGTCCGGTCGAGTGGGGCCGATGGCAAGGCCGAGGTTGATCTTGGAAAACGAGCGAACGGTCGTGGGCATGTCTGCTTCAATTGTAGTCAGGCCGTCTGGTCTTCATCGGCAAGCAGGGACAACCGTGATACAAATTCCTTGATTCTCTCATTTCAAGCTAGACTACCTCGTACCATGATGCGAACCATTGCGCTCGCTGCACTTGTCTGCCTCTCCACTCTCCCCGCCGTGCGCGCCCAGGATGCCGCTCCCGACGACGCCAACAACAATGCGGTCGCAATAGCCCATGAGCAGCCAGTCCGTACAAAACACGCGATGGTGGTTAGTGTTCATCATCTGGCGTCCGACGCGGGAGTAGGGATTCTGAAAGATGGCGGCAATGCGGTGGACGCCGCCGTGGCTACCGGATTTGCGCTGGCCGTTGTGTACCCGGTTGCGGGTAACCTGGGTGGCGGCGGCTTCATGCTCATCCACCTCGGCACCGGCAAGTCGATGTTTATCGACTACCGCGAGCGCGCGCCTTTGGCCGCGACCGCCAACATGTATCTGGACGCAAAAGGGAACGTTATTCCGGATGCCAGCATCACCGGATACAAGGCGATTGGCGTACCGGGCTCCGTCGCCGGGATGGTCCATGCCGAGAAGAAATACGGCAAGTTGACACTCGGTAAGGTAATGGCCCCGGCGATACGGCTCGCCAGCCTGGGCTTTGTATTGACGGAAGAGGAAGCTGCGGAGCTGCACGACGAAACTCTGAGCATGTTTCCCGAGTCGAAGCGGATATTTCAACGGGACGGCAATTTCTACAAGGCTGGAGAAACCTTCCGGCAGCCCGAGCTGGCGGCAACGCTGAAGACAATCGCGACGGATCCCGATAATTTCTACCACGGCCACATCGCCAAAGAGCTCGCCGCAGATGTGCAAAAGGGCGGCGGCATCATCACCACCGAAGACCTCGCCCGCTACTCTGTCAAGGAACGCGAGCCGGTGACCGGCACCTACAAGGACTACACCATCATCAGCGCGCCGCCGCCGTCTTCCGGCGGCATTGCTCTCATCGAGACGCTGAACATTCTCGAGGGGTACAACCTGAGCCGGTGGAAGGACCGTACTCCCGACGAGATGCACCTGGTGGTCGAGGCGTACCGCCGCGCCTACATGGATCGCACCGACTACCTGGGCGATCCCGACTATGTGAAGATTCCCATCGAGCAGCTCATCGACAAGAAGTACGCTGCCGCGTGGCGCACCAGCATTGTCGCGGAGCAGGCCACGCCGTCAAAAGACCTCAAGCGCCCTGCGGGATTCATCCCGCCGCCTCCAACCATGAACGACGTGCGCCACGAGTCGACCCAGACCACGCACTACTCGGTCGTCGACGCAGACGGTAACGCCGTCGCCGTCACCACTACCCTCAACAACGGATTCGGCTCCGCCGTCACCGCCACCGGCCTGGGCTTTCTCCTCAACGATGAGATGGACGACTTCGCATCGAAGCTTGGCGTTCCCAACATGTACGGACTCATCCAAGGTCCCGCCAATACCATCGCTCCTGGCAAGCGCCCGCTCTCCGCCATGACGCCGACTATCGTGCTCAAGGATGACAAGGTCCGCCTCGTGCTCGGCTCACCCGGCGGCGGCCGCATCATCACCACTGTGGCGAATATCTTTCTCAGCGTTGCCGATGAGGGCCTGAACATCCAGCAGGCGGTGGACGCCCCGCGTTTTCACCATCAGTATCTGCCGGACATTTTGTTCATGGAGCCAGGTTTCTCCGATGCGACCATCGAGGGCCTGCGCGCCCTTGGCTACCAGCTTAAGATCGGCGGCCATTGGAGCGACGGAGAGTGTATCGCGGTAGATCCCACAACTGGAGAACTCGAGGGCGGACAGGACCATCGTCATCATTTTGGTAAGGCGGCAGGTTATTGAATCCCCGCGCTTGTCACGAAGGGCATCCTCGTCAGCGGTAATGAGAAGATAAAGACGGAGGAGTTTCCCCAGGTCTCATTTCATGCTGAAGGTTATCTCGTCGCACGTTTTTCTTCGCAACCGCCTGCATCCAGGCCTCCTCGACACTTTTCGGAAATCCGGAGCGCAGGGGGTCGAGCTTTTTGCCGCACGTCAGCACTTCGACTACACCAATCGCGCTGAGGTTCGCGATCTTGCGGACTGGTTTCGGTCGAATCCAGCTGAGGCATTTTCGTTGCACGCGCCGCTCTACTCTGATCTCGAAATGGGGCGCAGTGGCTCGCCCATCGTGAACGTCATTCATCCTGAGAAGGGCCGGCGCATCGATGCCATGGACGAAATCAAGCGCGCTCTCGAAGTGGCCGAGCAGATTCCTTTCCGATTCCTCGTCGTTCATCTAGGAGATCGGGAGGACACATGGAGTCCGCGAGCGCTGGAGTTTTCGATGACGGCGCTAGAGCATCTGCGCGCCTTTGCCAACCCCTTGGGTGTGAAGCTGCTGGTTGAGAATCTGCAGAACGAGGTCACTCACCCTACCAATATCCTTGAGATTCTCAATACCGGACACTTCAAGGATATCGGCGTATGCCTGGACGTTGGCCACGCGCATCTAATCGATGGCGTCATGCCGGCGTTGGCCGAGTTGAAGGATCGCATTCACTCTTCACACCTACACGACAATAAAGGTGACAGGGATTCGCACCTTTGGCCCGGTGACGGCGCGATTGCATGGGACGAGACACTGGAAGGATTGAAGAAAGCACCGCAGGCTCCCGCGGGCGTTCTCGAAATCCATTACGGTTTAGAAGATACGCCGGAGACAGTAGCCCAAAAGGCAGCCAAAATCTTCGAAAGATTCTAGAGATAAGTATGACAGAAGAGACAAAGACTGAATTTGTAACCGGCACAGCGACAGAAACAAAACCCGTTACGACCATCGCAAAAATTGGCGAGTTCGAAGGCCGGAGCGTCACCCTTCGCGGGTGGCTCTACAATCTGCGCGAGAGCGGCAAGCTGTTGTTTCCCATATTTAGGGATGGCAGCGGGACCATTCAGGGCATTGTTCCCAGAGCCGCAGTTCCACCTGAAGTCTTCGAAACCGTCAAGGGACTCACCCAGGAGTCAAGCGTTATTGTTAGCGGCAAGGTGCGGGCCGACAAACGTGCTCCTGGCGGTTACGAATTGGATGTTGAAGGCGTGGAGGTCATCCAGCGTGTGCCTGAGGACACTCCGTTTCCCATCTCGCTCAAGGAACACGGTACCGATTTCCTGATGGAGCACCGCCATCTGTGGATTCGTACACCCAGGCAGGCGGCGATCCTGAGAATTCGCGCGGAAATCATCAAGGCCGCTCGTGACTTCTTCGACGACCGTGGATTCGTCCTTACCGATCCGCCCATCCTGACCCCAGCAGCCTGCGAAGGCACCAGCACGCTCTTTCCCGTCGACTATTTCGGCGACGAAGCTTATCTGACGCAGAGCGGCCAGCTCTATATCGAAAGCACGGCGCTGGCGCTGGGGAAGGTCTATTCCTTCGGTCCCACGTTTCGCGCCGAGAAGTCGAAGACCCGCCGGCACCTCACCGAATTCTGGATGGTTGAGCCGGAAGTCGCCTACTGCGATCTCGACGGGCTCATGGAGCTTGCCGAGCAGTTCCTCAGCTTCATCGTTGACCGGGTCTTGACTCGTCGCGCCCCCGATCTGAAGGTCATTGGGCGCGACGCATCGAAGCTTGAATCCATCAAAGCGCCCTTCCCGCGCCTGCGTTATGACGACGCTGTCGCGATGCTCAACGACGCGCACGCCAAAGGTCTGCTGGACCATTCTTTCGAATATGGCAACGACTTCGGATCGCCGGATGAGACCTACATCTCATCCCAGTTCGACCGGCCGGTGATGGTACATCGCTATCCCGCGGGAGTGAAGGCCTTTTACATGGAGCCCGACCCGGAGAATGCGAAATATGCCCTATGCGTAGACGTACTTGCGCCCGAGGGTTACGGTGAGATCATCGGGGGCTCCCAGCGCATCGCCTCGTTCGATCTGCTGAAGAGGCGCATCGAGGAACACCAGTTGCCGATCGATGCCTTCAAGTGGTATCTCGACTTGCGCCGCTACGGCTCGGTCCCTCACTCCGGCTTCGGCATGGGCATAGAGCGCGCGGTCGCATGGATCTGCGGCCTGGAGCATGTGCGCGAAACGATTCCGTTCGCTCGTACGCTGAACCGGATGTATCCGTGATGAGCAGGGAATCGGCAAAGGGATGGGAAGTCTGGTATGTCAAAGTAAGCACATTGATTCTCGAAAAGGCCGCAGCAAAAATTCTCTAGACAATGAAAAAACTCCGCGTAGGCGTTCTCTTTGGCGGCCGCAGCGGCGAGCATGAGGTTTCGCTGCTCTCCGCGGCATCGGTTCTGAAGGCTATTGACCGCAAGAAATATGAAGTCACCTCCATCGGCATCACCAAGGAAGGCCGCTGGGTCACGGCCACCGATGCCCAGCGGCTGCTCGCCGGCGAAACCGCTCCAGCCAGCAGCAGGCTACGTGCTGGCGATCCGGAGGCCACAGCTCCAGCTGCCGTACTCGCGCGCGGCGAGTCGGTGATCGTTCCGCCTGTCCCCTCGGAAACCAAGACGGGCGCACTGATCCCCTTTGAGACCGACGCCCGGACAGTGGACATCCAGGCAGGCGCCGCCGGCCCCGGAACTTCCAGTTCTGTTCTGAGCCTGGACGTGATCTTGCCGGTCCTTCACGGGACGTTCGGCGAGGATGGGACCATCCAGGGACTCTTCGAACTGGCGGGGATCGCGTACGTCGGATCGGGAGTGTTGGGATCGGCGACGGGCATGGACAAGGACGTGATGAAGCGCCTCTTCGCTGCTGCGAAACTGCCTATCCCGAAGCACGTCTCCTTCCTCCGCGCCGATTGGGAAGCCGGTCACAGGAAGACCATCGCCAAAGTCGAGGCCGCCCTCCGCTACCCAGTCTTCGTTAAGCCCGCAAACCTCGGCTCATCGGTAGGAATCACCAAGGCCCACGACCGCAAAGAACTCGGCCCCGCCATCGATCTCGCCGCCAGCTACGACCGCAAGATCGTCGTCGAGCAGGGGGTGGGGGGCAAGGGAGGCAAGGCCCGCGAGCTTGAGGTAGCCGTTCTCGGCAACGACCATCCAGAGGCTTCGGTCGTGGGTGAGATCGTCCCCAGCAAGGAGTTCTACGACTACGAGGCCAAGTATCTGAGCGAAGGCTCCGACCTCATCATTCCGGCGAAGCTCACCAAGGCGCAGACGAAGCGGGTCCAGCAGATGGCTATCGCTGCCTTCCGCGCGTGTGACTGCTCTGGTCTGGCCCGGGTGGATTTCCTGATGGAGCCGACATCAAGCTCCGGTAAGGCTGGGCGCATCTATCTGAATGAGATCAACACTATGCCCGGGTTTACGTCTATCAGCATGTACCCCAAGCTGTGGGCGGCGTCGGGTGTCGCGTATCCTGAGCTTATCGACCGGCTGATCGCGCTTGCTCTCGAACGTCGCGCAGAGAAGGATCGCACCGGCTACAGCCGGTGAGGAACTTAGCGCGGTGGCATGGTGTCAGAAGTAAGTGGAGAGGTTTGCGCCACAGCAGCCCGAAAGGAACGATAGCCGCCGATGACCCTGCTCGATGCTCCCCAATTCAACGTTCGCCGCGAGCGACGCAACCGCAATCTCCTGCTCACAGGGGTCGTTGTCTTACTAGTCGCAGCCATCGCAGTCGTCTCCTGGGCTGCCGAACTTCCGTGGCAGGTGTGGCACTGGCCCTCGGACCATCGGGTCAACCAGTTCCTCAGTACGGTCGAGTCGGGCGACTTGCAGAAGGCCTATGGACTGTGGAACAACGATCCCAGCTGGCAGCAGCATCCCGACCAGTACAAGGCTTACAGCTTCACCGACTTCCAGAAGGACTGGGGTTCGGGCAGCGACTACGGAGTGATCAAGTCGCACTCGATCATCGTGTCTCACAGGGTCGGCAACGGCATCGTGATGGGCGTAAACATCAACGGTGGCAAGACACCGATCTTCCTGCGCGTGGACAATAAGGCCAAGACGATCGGATTCTCACCTGTCGAATTGTATCTCGGACCGTAGCATGCCTCTTTCTCAACCATCCTGAGCTTATGGCTTGGCGATCGCGGCTAATGTCTTCTCCAGACTTGCCTCGTCGCCGACATTCAGGCAGACCTGGCTGCGGTCGATCTGGCGCATAAGGCCGCAGAGCACTTTGCCCGGACCAACTTCGATAAATTGACTTGGCTGCTCATCGATGAGCAGGCGCATGGACTCGACCCAGCGTACGGCCCCCGTCACCTGGCGGATAAGGGCGTCGCGGAGTTGATCGGCCTCGCTGACCAGGGCGGCGTCGACGTTCACGGCAACCGGCACGGCTGGCGGGGCGAAGGCCAGCGCACTGAGCAGTTCGGCGAGGCGGTCCTGGGCGGGCTGCATCAGTGCGCAATGGAATGGGGCGCTCACGGCCAGCATCACGACCTTCTTCGCGCCGCGATTGCGGCATAGCGCTGCAGCGCGTTCGACAGGAGCTGCGTCTCCCGAGATGACGGTTTGCTCTGGGGAATTGAAGTTTGCCGGGGAGACCACCCCTCCCGTCTCGGCGGCGGCATCGGTGCAGGCCCGGGCGGCCTCCTCGGAGGTCATACCGAGCACAGCTGCCATCGCGCCCTGTCCGGCGGGGACGGCCTGCTGCATGAACCGGCCGCGACTGCGCACGGTGCGGACCGCGTCGGCGAAGGAGAGGACTCCCGCCGCGACATTGGCCGAATACTCGCCAAGTGAGTGGCCGGCGACGTAGCTGGGCGTCACGCCCTTCTCGGCCAGCACCCGCTGAGCGGCGATCGAGACCGTGAAGATGGCGGGCTGGGTGAACTCGGTCAGCTTAAGCTGGTCTTCAGGCCCATTGAAGCATAGGTCGGAGAGGGCTAAACCCAAGGCGTCGTCGGCCTCCTCGAAGGCGCGGCGGGCGATGGGATATCGGTCGAAGAGATCGCGGCCCATGCCGACCGATTGAGAGCCTTGTCCGGGAAAGAGGAAGGCTATTTTGTGGGTATTCATGGCAGAGGTATTTCAAATGATCCGGCATGCAGGCGCAAGCTGTGATTCCGTTGAGTCAGTCCGCCTACAGGGACCCCACCCCCCCACCCCTTGTTTTCGTTACCGATTCTGTAATCGTTTGATACAAATCGGTTTAAGGGATACGTCGGTGCTACCTACTAGTAAATAAATGACTTATTCGTTCCTACATGATTCTAAAAGTGTTGCTCGATGATATTGCACTGATCTCAGGGCGGTGGTTCAGGCTCGGCTGTAACCGTCTGATTCTATTTGCTGCACCTGAGACCGTTTGATTCTAAATGGGTTGCGCAAGATACTTCGCAGCAGACGAAAGGCCCGGCTGCAAATGGCGGCCGGGCCTTCTAGTCTCTATTTCTATTATAGCGGGTTGGGGGAAATTCTCGGCCAAGGATTCTGAATGAACGTGGTCAAAATGGTGCCTCCTCTGCAACATCCCCTAGGCAGGAGCGTATGCGGTCACGCAGAAGACACTCATTTAGCGCGACCAAGTCTGGCTTTCTTGTCCGCAATTACAATCGGGATGGAGAAGCATGATGTCACCGCTCAGTCGAACCGGGGTTTCCCTTGATGAGGACCTGCTAAGGGAGTTTGATCGGCTGATAACCAAGCGCGGCTATCAGAACCGCTCTGAGGCGATCCGCGACCTCATTCGTGAAGCTCTATTGACGGAGACTATCGATTCAAACAAGCCGGTGGTCGGCACGCTAACGCTGGTATACGACCATCATGTCCCGAATCTCTCGGAGAAGTTGACTGCGACTCAGCATTCCGCCGGCGCAACGGTACTGGCAGCAACACATGTCCATCTGGACCACCACTACTGCCTGGAGGTCATCATCATGAAGGGGCGGAGCAAGGAGATCCAGGGAATCGCTGACCGCATGCTTGCGCTTCGCGGCGTGGAGCTGGGCAAGCTGGTCCTGACAAATTCGGGCAAAGAGCTCAAGACGGACAATCATAGCCAGCATAGCCACGCGCACTAGAAGTTGAACTTTGCTACGAGTTGCATCAGGCGAGGAGCCGCAGCGCTGACGATGTGGCCGAAGTTGGGGTCTTCGACCTGCCCGTCGACCGCTGCGGGACCGTAAAACTGTGTGTGGTTGAAGGCATTGAAGGCCTCAGCGCGAAATTCGAGGGACCTCGATTCGGTCAGACGCACATTCTTTTGCAGGGTTATATCGAAGTTATTAATCCCTGGTCCGTAGAAGATACGGCGTTTGGCATTGCCCAATTGACCGAGATTCTCTTCCGGGAACAACGAGGTATTGAAGGCCGGTTTTCCGTTACGGCCGTTCGTATTGATTTTGAGCGGCCCGGGCAGATATTGCGGAGTATCGAGCAGGTAGTTATTCACGCCGTTGCCCAGAGTACCCAGCAGGGAATTGTCGGAATTGTCATAAAGTGTGACAGGAAAGCCGGTGGCGAAGCGTGTTGTTCCGGAGAAAGTCCAATCGGTGGTCAGGCGATTGGTCCTCTGGAACATTTTCTCGACGGGTAGAGCGAGTGTGTAACTGGCAATGAATGTATGCTTCTGATCCCATGCCGAGATTGTTCGGCTCTGTCTCGGGTTGATCGGGTTGAGTTGCTCACCTATGTTGGAGCCCTGATCGATGGACTTCGCGTAGGCGTAGCTCAGCAGGAACTGTGAGACGTTGTGACGATAACGCAGGGTGGTTTCGAGGGCGTTGTAGTTGGAGTTGGCCATCGATCTGTCCTCAGTGTTTTCGCCGTAGTTTTCGCCTGTCCCGACAAGTGGGCCGTAGTTGTTTTGTCCGCTGCGGGTCCCGTTGATGGTTTGGCCGGCGCTGTTGGTATAGGTGTTGTCTTCACCGAAGGGGCCGCAGCCTGGCAAGCTGAGGCACAGTGCAGGGTTGCTGAGATTCACCGAAGCAACTGCGAGAATGCGGTGCCCCTGGTTGCCCACATAGCTCACGGTCAGCACTGTGCTCGAGGTGATTTGCCGCTGAATCGAGAACATATAGTTGTCGATGTAAGGCACGCGATTGCGGTAATAGAAGAACGGGTCTGCAGCGAGGGGCGCGAAATTGGCCCAGTTAATAGATCTGTCCGGACTGGACGCGGAGACATTGTGTGGAGGAAAGGCAAATGGGAATCGCTGTCCGTTATTGACACCGCTGGCGGCCGTAATGAACGGCGTTGCGAATAGCGGGGGCGCCGGGCTCAGGTAGTTGTATCCAAAGGGCGGCACGGAGTACATGATGCCTGCCAGTAATCCCGGAAACTCGGTGTAAAAGATGCCGTAGCTGGCTCGAATGCTGCTCTGGCCGCAGCTTCCGAAGATCCTGCTCAGGAACCGCTGGTCGAAGTGCGGCGCATAGGCGAACCCGATTCTCGGGGCGAAGTTTTTGTAGTCGGTGGGCGCGAGCGTTTTTGGAATTCCAGGATCGCCGGCGACCAGCAGGCCGGGAAGCGCTCCGGGATATAGCGTGGATTTTGCTCCGGGCACCCATGTCTGTATCTGGTTGTACTTCTCCCAGAAGGGCATGATCACATCCCAGCGCAGGCCGGCGTTGATGGTGAGATCGGGCCGCGCTCGCCAGCTGTCCTGGCCGTAAAGACCCCAATAGCGGTTTCGCAGATAGAAAGGCTGACCGGAAGACTGCGTGTAGTTGCTCGGGACGCCGATCAGGAGGTCGGCATACGGATCACCAGTCTCGGTGCCGTCAATATTGAAGGTCCCGTTGAAGGTTGCGTTCGGATGCTCATTGACCTGATCGATATGGAATTGGCCGCCAATCTTCAGAGTGTGCGCGCCGATGACCCTCGAGAGCCCGTCGCTCACATAGTACGTATTGTTGATCTGTGTTCCGTTCGTGATGGGGACACCCATGACGAAAGTGGGGAAAGTCACGTTCTCCACGCCTTCAAACTGCGGCGCCTGCACAAAGATTCCCGGGGTTCCGGCACCTGTAACAAAGCCCTGGGATGCCAGACTCACGCCGAGTCCGCCCTTCGGCTGCCCGATGATGTTGGCATTGCGCAGGTATCCGAAATGAAGCTCGTTGACGGTGTTGGATCCGATCAGCTTGTTATCGCTTAGCGACAGCAGTTGCGCACGCCCGATAAACAGCGCATCGAAGCCGGGGATGCTCGCCCCGGCGACCGAGCCCGGATACGGATTGTCGAGATCATAGTCATCGATGAAGTAGTAGCCGGAGATCTGCCCCATCCGCGTGTTGGCATCGATACGCACCGATCCCTTATTGTCTCGGACCGTCTGCGCAAATGTAGATGTCGAGTACTGGCTTGCGCTGACGTTGGGAGATGGAATGTACTGCAACAGATTTTTTCCCGGAGCCGACCACGCGCTCTGCGGGATGGTTCCATTGGGAAATACGCTGGAGTAGGGCTCTCCCGACCTGACAGCATAGCCAAGCTCCTGCGTGAGCAGAGATGCGAAATAAGGACCGCCGACTGAGCCGGTAAGGTCATTGAAGATTCCATTCCGCTGGGCGACAGTCGGCACCGAGATGTAGCCGGTGGATACACCCTGGGTCGTTCCCGTTCCCTGATAGTCGGTAAAGAAGAAGACTTTGTCGCGCCGCACCGGGCCGCCGATCGGGCCGCCAATGGTGCCGCCAAACTGATTCTGCTTGAATGTCGACCGGGTCGGATCGAAGTATCCTCTGGCATCCAGATTGGTGTTGCGGAAGAACTCAAAGGCCCCACCGTGGAAGGCGTTGGTTCCCGATTTGCTGACGACGGTGACTACACCGCCGTTGTAGTTCCCGTACTCGGGATCGAAGTTGTTGGTCAGCACCCGAAACTCTTCAATCGAATCGAGGTTCGGAATGATGGAGGCGCCGCCATTCATGTGCTCCTGCACATCGATTCCGTTGACCAGGAAGCCGTTCGACGATTCGCGCTGTCCATTGATCGACAGGTTGCCGGGATTCAGATCCCCGGAGGGATCGAGACTCCCGGTCACGCCTGCCATGATGACGGAGCTTGGCAACAGCGTCGAGATAGGGGCCACTCCTGGCTGGATTGCCAGGAGATCGGTGTAACTCCTTCCGTTCAAGGGGAGCGAGGTCATCTGCACGCTGGACACGACCTCGCCGATATGGGTGGTGGCGGTCTCCACCTGTACCCCACTGCTACTGGTGACAATCACATCCTCCGACTGCGTGCCGACCACAAGGGCGGCATCCACTCGCAGGGCGGAATCCGTGTCGACGGTCAGGTTTGTCTTTCGTTGGGTTGCGAAGCCAGGAGCTGAAATGGTGAGTTCGTAGTGACCGACCGGAAGGTTCGGGAAGGAATAAGATCCTTGCTTGTCCGAGATGGCTCGATAGATTGACTGCTGGCTCATGTTGAGCAGCTTGAGCGCGGCCCCCGGGATCACCGCTCCGGTGGGGTCGGTGACCGTCCCGGAGATACTGCCGCCGGTGGAGGCGCGCGACGGCAAGGCTGCGAGCAGGCAGCATACGATTGTCAAACACAAGAGGTTCTTTCGGGCGAGGCCAGAGAAAGAAGGCGTTGGTGATGACACGTTTTGCATATTCGTGTTACTGCGTGGCGATAAGCTTTCCTCGTGGACCCCTCTGGTGCGATATCCAGAGTAGTACACATCTCCAATACGTGCTACGGCCGGATTTGGATTTCCCTAATTGTCTTGTCAGTGGCGCGGGCGCTTATTCGGATGTTCCCCATTTTGGAAAGGGTGTCCCTCTACCTATCCCCACCCCTCACCTGTTCTTGGTACCGATTCTGTAACACTTGATATGAATGGGTTTAGCGCGGATCGGATCTCGTAGGGGTCTAGCCGAGTGTTTGCGAACAGAGGCATTGGTTCAGCCGACCATATCCCACTGGCTTTTCTGTTCCAGAGCCTGAGATCACGCGCAGTTGGGCCTCAGGACAGGAATTGATGCGAATCAGCAGAAGCATATTCTAAGAGATGCACTTTTGCGGGGAGGAAGGCGCGTCGATTCCGAGCGAGCGAAGCGGCCCGTGTGAATTCCAATTGGTGCAGTGATGTTTTGGTGGCAGGATAGCTGGTTGGGAAAAGCGAACTAGGTTGCTCGGGTTGACATGAATGCCACCCCACAACTCGCATTACTGGCATCGTTGGTGCTGGTAAGTTGCGCAGCGCGCGGCCAGGCAACGCCGGGTGGCGCATCCATCAAGACGGCTACCGTATCCGCGCAGCCCTGGGAATACAATCTGACGATCGATGGATACATCGTGCCGGACGCGACGTCCTACATCAATCCGGTCTTCACAGCAGACCACAATTGGCTGCATCTGGAGGCGCGCTACAACTATGAGAATCTGCGGACAGGCTCGTTGTGGGTGGGGTACAACCTCGGCCGCGGCGATGTCGACGAAGGCGACAAGTGGGAGTTCGACATTACGCCGATGATCGGTGGCGTTTTCGGACGAACCAACGGCATTGCACCCGGCTGCGAAGTATCGCTGAACTACAGGAAAAAGTTCGAGGCCTCGATTAACAATGAGTATGTCTTCGATACCACGAGCAAATCGGGGAACTTTTACTACGCCTGGCCACAACTCACGTATTCGCCGGTGAAATGGCTGCAAGTGGGTGGAGTGGCGCAACATACCGTGGCCTACCACACACCGCTGAGCATCCAGCGGGGATTCCTGGTGGGCTTCTCACACAAAAAGTGGGAATTTGTCACCTATGTGCTCAACCCCGGATTTGCGGGCACTACAGTAGTGCTCGAGTCCGGAGTGAGTTTTTGATCTTGCTCCGTGTCTAACTGACTCTTGCGAGCGCGGTTCAACTTACGGTCAGATAGGTCGCATAGCGCTCGTCGGTGATGGACGTGAAGGGCAGCAGCGTCAACGAACCGGATGCGGTCTCGGCCTGCCAGGCTGGCCGCCCGTTGACGGGAGTGGCGGCGAGGAGCTGCTGGCGGGTCATCTTCGGGGTTTGTTCGGTGATGGCGAAGAGAACGAGCGGTCCGCGCATCAGAGCGATGGTTTCCGGGTGCTCGGTGTCGATGGCTTCGAGGCGCATCGGCATAGGAAGTTCGAGATCAATACGGTCACCGTCCTTCCAGCGGCGGCGGAGGGTGGCGAATCCGGTGGTCACCGGAGCGGAGACGGGAGCGCCGTTGACGCGGATAACGGCAGCCGATCCGGAATCGGATGCCCAGGCGGGGATGCGCAGACGCATCGCGAAGTCGCTGGGACGCGAGGAGCGGAGGGTCATCGCAATTCGGCCTCCGATGGGATAGTCGCCGGACTGGGTGAGCGAAAGCTGCGCGCCGTCCGTGGCGGTCCACTTGAGCGTGGAGGGCAGATAAAGGTTGACATAGATGCCGGCGGGGTCGCGGAAGTAAGTGAGGATGCGGTAATCGGCGGCGACCTGCGGCAACGTACCAGAGCAGCATGGCCACCGGTCCGGATGGTAAAACTTGCTGCCGGAGAAGTTGTAATCGGAGTAATAAAAGGCGTGGCCGTCGGGCTCAAGGCGCTTTGCGCCGAGCACTGTATTGTAGAGGACGCGCTCCATGCTGTCTCCGTAGCGGCCGTTGGCGGTGGCGCGCAGCAGGTAGCGCGTGAGCTTGAAATGGGAGTAGCTGCCGCAGGGGGTCTCGAAGCTGCTGTGCGTACCGGTGAGGCTGGCATACATCTTGCCGCTGCCGGGTGCGGAGAAGCTTTCGTTTGGTCCCCAGCCGCCAGTGGCGAAGCTCTGGGTGGTGAGGATCATGTCGAAGGCATTACTGGCGGCGCGCAGGTGCTTCTGGCTGCCGTCAGTGATGTAAGCCTGCATGGCGGAGCTGAGGGAATTGCAAAAGCTGTAGGCGTGATGGCCGTCGAGGACGTTCTTGTTCTCGGAGAGCGGATCGAACCAGGTCCGGTCCAGGAGATATCGGGGCGCCATCTGGTGATAGCGCTCGCCCGCGCCGCGCTGCCACGCGAGGTAGAGATTCTCGGGCATGGTGTAGGACTCGTCCCAGGTGTAGTCGTCGGCGGTGTTGTCTCCCACCGAAGCGCGCCAGCGCCGCTGCACGTCATCACGGTCGAGGGCGGTGGGCGGAAGGTGCGGCTGGGCGGCGTCGGTGGTACGGTCGAGCAAAGAAAAGGCCTGCGGAGAATTGGCGAACTGGTGCGCGTCGATCAGGCCGATGACCATCTTGTCGTAGTCGTAGGCGGGAAAGCGGAAGTTGGTGTAGAACTTGCCGGAAATTGCGGGCGAATAGAGGTCAAGCAGGGTCTGAAGCTTGGCACGGGTGCGAGGATCGCCGTTGACGGCGTAGCCGCGGGAGAGGGCGGAGATCCACTGGCCGAAGCAATGGGCGGGAGCGAAGCCGTGGCCTCCCCCTTCGGTTTTGACGAGGGCCAGCTCGTCGTACCAGCCACCCATATCGGGACCGGGCGCAGGGAGGCCGGCACGGATGCGCCACGGCTTGAGGAGGCTGTCGTCGTTGAGGCCGAGTAGCACGGACTGGGTCTGCTCGAACTGGGTCTGGGCAAGGCCGGGCGCGAGGTCGACATCTCCGTAGCCGAATTCGCTCAGAGGGGGCGGGACTGCTTCAGTGCCGGCGAAAAGCGAAGGGCGCGAGGAAAGTGCTGCAGCGGCGAGGCCGGCGGTCAGCAGAAAAGAGCGGCGCGAGGGCATCGGGTTCTCCCATAGTCAATGGTATGCCCGTGAAGGTTTCGCAGGAAAGTTATAGAAGAACCATTCGCCCAGAAATTTTTCAGCTTAGTTGCCGCGGGTGAGTTCCTCTGGATTCTTCGTCGCGTCACTGCTCAGAGTGACGTCCTAACCAGTTGGATCCAAGAGGGCATTCGTGCCGGAAATCTTTTGGGTTAATTGCCGACACTGAGGTTCGTCTGGATTCTTCGTCGCGTTGCTCCTCAGAATGACGTCGTCTTCGCTTTCTACTCGTGACGGAGAGCCTGCATGGGCTGGACGCGCGAGGCACGGCGCGCGGGGATGAATCCCGCCAGCAAAGCCACGGCGAAGAGTAGTGCCGCCGAGCCGATCAGTGTCGCCGGGTCATTCGGCTTCAGACCGAAGAGCATGGACGCGAGGAAGCGCGTAAGCAGCAGAGAGGCTCCCAGGCCAACCGCGACCCCGATGACCGCGAGCCAGGAGGCTTCGCGAAGAACCATGGTGAGTATCTGGCGCGCCTGCGCGCCGAGAGCGAGACGGATGCCGATCTCATTGGTGCGCTGCGCCACGGTGTAGGCCGTGATGCCGTAGATGCCGATCGAGGCAAGCGTCAGGGCAAGGATGCCGAAGCCCGCTGTGAGGTCCGCGAAGATGCGCTCCTGCTGGATAGTTTCGTCGATCTGTTGAACCTGGGTCCGGACGTCGATGAGAGGCAGGTCTTTGTCGATGGATTGAACGACCGCTCGCGCCGCGGCTGCGATGCTCTCCGGCTTCATGCGCGTCTGCACTTCGTAGGTCATGTCCATCGGCCGAATCCGCTGCCGATAGGGTTCATAGAAGGTAGGGGGCGCGTCGCGGCGCAAGCTATCGTATTTGGCATCAGCGGATACGCCGACGATCTGGACCACCGGATCCTTTTCCCCGGTGGTGAAGGTCTTTCCTATGGGGTTGGTGTCGGGGAAGTACTTGCGGACCAGCGCCTGATTCACGACGGCAACCCGGAGCGAGGTCTCAGTGTCGGTTTCGGCAAAGCCGCGGCCGGCAACAATGGGGATAGCCATAGTCTCGAAAAAAGTCGAGCCGACAATGTTGACGAAGGCGGTTGGCTTTTTGATGGAAACACTCTGGCCAACCGGAAGGAAGTGGTCGTTGGACATGCTGTTGGCGATCAGCGGCTCGCTGGACAACGTGACCGCAGTCACCCCTGGGATGGTGGCCAGCTTCTGTTCAATCTGGCGATACAAGGCGACATCCTTCTGCGCGGGGTAGCGCGATTCTGGCGGGTCGATTTCGAATAGCAGGAGGCGTTCGGGCCGAAAGCCGGGGTCAACCGCCTGCAGATTGGCTAGCGTCCGCACGAAAAGGAAGGCGCCGACCACCAGCAGCGTGGAGAGCGCGACCTGGAAGGCGACGATGGCTTTGCCGGCGAATCCCTTGCGGCGATGGGTCGCGGTCAAGGCGTTGTCCTTAAGGCCGGAGTTGACTTGGGTGCGCGTGGCTTGCCATGCCGGAGCGACTCCGAAGAGCAGTCCGGTCACGATGGAGATGGCGGCTGTGAAGGCGAAGACGCGCCAGTCGAACCGGGCAACAAATGGGCCGGGCTCCCAGGAGTTGGAAAGCAGGTGGGGGATGGCGTTGCGAGCGAAATAGCCAAGCAGTAGACCAGCTACGCCGCCAAGGCTGCTCAGTAGCAGGCTTTCGACCAGCACCTGACGAAGGATGCGGTTGCGGTCCGCGCCAAGGGCAAGACGCACGCACATCTCGCGCTGGCGGGCGGCGGAGCGGGCCAGCAGCAGGTTGGCGATGTTCGCGCAGGCCAGTAATAGCACCAGGCCGGTCAGGGAGATCAGCACGTATACGGGCTGGGCAAACTGCTTGCCTGCGAAATTGAGTCCACGGCTGCCGTCGACAAGAGCGAGCCTCGGAATCTCATCGTCCTTCCCGACGGTCATGGTGGCGCGGACTGCGGCATTCAAGGCAGTATCGAGGGCGGCCTGCGCGACGGGTTCGGAGGTGCCGGGGGCTACCCGGGCCATGATCTGCATCCACCAGAAATCGTCGTCGGCGAGGAAGGAGCCTTTTCTCCGCGCCAGCACGAGAGGTTCCATGCTGAATGGGAGAAAGATATCCGGGGACCTCTGGACAGCTTGCGCGCCGGTGAATGGTTGCGGGTTGACGCCGATAATGGTGAACGGAACCGTGTTGACGGTGATGGACTTGCCGATGATCGAGGGCGAGCCGCCGAAGCGCTGCTGCCACAGGCCGTAACTGATAAGGGCGACCGCTCCGGACCCGGGCTTTGCGTCGTCGCCGGGCTGGATTGCCCTCCCGAGAACGGGCTGTACCTGGAGCTGCTGGTAGTAGTTGCCGGAGACCATCTCGGCCTGGAGCACATCGGCGTGGCCATCAATGGTCGCGTTGACGCGGCTGATGTCTTTGAAGGCGAAGAGGTCGGACAGCGAGTGGTTCTGGCTGCGAAGCTGCTGATAAACAGGATAGGAAAAGGAGCTGCAGGTGGTGAGTCCGCCAGGCAGGTTATCCCAGTCGCCCCAGCCGCTGTGGACGACGACTTTGTCTCCGCCGACCCAGGTGAAGAGACGCAATTCTTCCGGGTGAGGGACTGAAAGGCGCTCCATGAGGAGTTGCTTCGCGATGGTGAAAATGGCAGTGTTCGCACCGATCCCCATCGCCAGCGATCCGACGGCGATGGCCGTGAAACCGGGTGACTTCATCAGCATGCGGAAGGCGTAGCGCAGGTCGGCACGGAGATCGTCCCACAAACGCAGGCCGAGCGAGGCACGCATCTCTTCTTTTTGCACGGCGATTCCGCCAAGCTCGATGCGGGCGCGGCGGCCAGCCTCTTCGGGTGGAAGGCCGCGGCGGATGAGGTCCTCTGTGTAGCTCTCGATGTGGAAGGCGAGTTCGGCTTCCATCTCGCTCTCGAGGTGTGAGCGAGAGGTGGCGGCGCGAAACCACGACTTGATGCGGGCAGGAAGGCTGGTGAAGTAGTTCATACTTCACCCGGCGAGGTTTTGAGGATGCCCGCGATCACGTTCGACATGCGGTTCCACTTCTCGGTCTCGGAACGGAGCTGGGCGCGACCGGTGGCGGTGAGCCGGTAGTATTTCGCCCGGCGATTGTTCTCCGATTCGCCCCATTCGCTGGCGATTGCGCCCTGATGCTCAAGGCGGTAGAGCGCGGGATAGAGCGAGCCTTGCTGGATCTCCAGCTGGTCGCCGGAGATCTGCTGGATGCGCAGGAGAACGCCATAGCCATGCAGAGGGCCGAGCGAGACGGCCTTCAGGATGAGCATGTCCAGCGTGCCCTGCAGAATGTCGAGTTGTTTGCTCAAAGCCTCTCTCCTTGGATGTCTAGGAGTGACATTCGTAAAAGTAGCGTTGCTCTCCTAGATTGTCAAGGAGAGGAAGAGGCTCAGTATTCGGTTTTCTCGGGCGTTTCGATCCAGACCTGAAAGCTTTCCCAGGCTCTTTCGGGGAGAACTCGCCGCGCGGGCACAGTGCGTATATCACGGTGAGCCCTGAGCTCCTCGTAGAAGAAAGAATCGTCAAAGCCTGCGCGGGCCGCGTCGTCAGCTTCGCCGCTGAAGTAAATGGCGTCGATGCGCGCCCAGTAGATGGCGGCCAGGCACATGGGGCAGGGCTCGCAACTGGTATAGATTTCGCAGCCTTCCAAGGAGAAGGTTCCGAGCGCCTGGCAGGCTTGGCGGATGGCGTTGATCTCGCCATGAGCGGTGGGATCGTTGGTGGTGGTGACACTGTTGGCGCCTTCGCCGATGATTGCGCCGTCTCTGACGATTACAGCGGCAAAGGGGCCTCCGGAGCTGGAGCGGACGTTCTCGATTGCCAGTTCGATGGCTCGATGCATGAAGGCGGGGTTGGGGTCGGTCGGCATTGGTGCTTGCTCTCTGTATCTGTTTTCGGGCTTGCTCTTTGGGCTGTGCGGCAGAATTATGGACAGTATGGCACAGGCCTTCGTTTCAACACGTGTAGTGACGCCGGAGGGCATTCGCGCTGCGGCGATTCTCGAAGACGAGGGCAGAATTCGCGAAGTGCGCGGCCTGGATGAAATTCCGCCCACATATGCTGTGCGCGATTTTGGCAACCTGACGATTCTGCCGGGGCTTGTGGATAGCCACGTCCACATCAACGAGCCGGGACGCACAGAATGGGAAGGCTTCTGGACAGCGACGCGAGCTGCGGCGGCGGGCGGTTACACCACACTTGTTGATATGCCGCTGAACTGCCTGCCGGAGACGACGACGGTTTCCGCGCTGCAGGCCAAGCGCGAGGCCGCGCAGGAAAAATGCTTTGTGAACTGGGCGGCCTGGGGCGGCGTTGCGGGCGATAACGCGGAGCATATCGAACCGCTGGCGCACGCGGGTGTCAAGGGCTTCAAGTGCTTCCTGATCTATCCGGGATGCGAGGGCTTCCAGATGGTGACACGGGAGCAACTTGAACGGGCTCTGTCGCATGTGGCGCAAACAGGATTGCCGCTTCTGGTGCATGCGGAACTCCCGGAGCCGATCGATGCGGCGACGGCGAAACTCGACGGGGCGGACTGGCGACGGTACGAGACGTATCTGCGGTCGCGTCCGGATGAGGCAGAGGTGTCGGCGATTCGCATGCTGCTGAATCTGTGCCGCACCTATGGGTTTCGCCTGCACATCGTGCATCTGGCGACGGCCCTGGCACTGGATCATTTGCGGCAGGCGCGGCGGGAAGGGCTGCCGGTGACGGTGGAGACTTGTCCGCATTACCTGCATTTTGCGGCGGAAGAGATTCCGGATGGCAGCACGCTGCACAAGTGCGCGCCTCCGATTCGCAGCCGCGACAATCGCGAAGGCTTGTGGGACGCGCTGCGGGATGGCGACATCGATCTTGTGGCGACGGATCATTCGCCGTGTCCGCCGGAGATGAAGCGACAGCAAGAAGGCCGCTTCGATCGCGCATGGGGCGGGATCGCGAGCCTGTCTGTTGCGCTGCCGGTGATGTGGACCGCGATGCGCGCACGAGGCTTCAGCCTGTGCGATTTGGCGCGGCTGATGGCGGAGAAGCCGGCGGCGCTGGCGGGGCTTGGAGGGCGCAAGGGGACAATTGCAGCGGCCCATGATGCGGATCTCCTGATCTTCGATCCGGAGGCAGAAATAGAAATCACCGCCGATGCGCTGCACACGCGGCATCGCATATCGCCGTATGTGGGCGAGCGGCTGCACGGAAAGGTCATCGCAACGTATGTGCGCGGCGAAGCGGTATTCAGTGATGGCGTATTCATGGAGCGGCCGTTTGGGCTGGAAGTTTGAGGGCTCTGCGCCGGGCGCTCCGTAGTATGATGAGTCAATTTCCTTGAAGCCCAGTACGCGCGGCCACCGAGAACTTTACGGGGGCCAGCGACGAGCTTCATCCTGATTTTGGACGACTCTCGATCCGCAGCGCTGAGGAGAGGATTTGCAGAAGGAGCGCATCGTCGGCAAGCCGGTCTTTCGCAAGGAAGGCATCGCGAAAGTTTGCGGAGCGGCGCGCTACATCGACGATTTCTCGCTCCCGGGGATGATCTTCGGCGCAACCGTGCGCAACGCGATTCCGCGCGGACGCGTGCTCAACATCGAATTCGGCCCGGGCATTCCGTGGGATGAGTTCACGGTCGTCACGGCGAAGGATATTCCCGGCAAGAACTACATCGCGTTGATCAACCAGGACTGGCCGTGCCTGGCGGACGGCTTCGTCAATCATCCGCAAGAAGCGATTTTGCTGTTGGCGCATCCCGACCGGCAACTGTTGCCGCTGGCGGTAGCTGCGGTGCGGATCGAATATGAAGAGTTGCCCTCGGTGCACTCGATTGAGGAGAGCGAGTTGCAGCAAACGATCGTGTGGGGCGATGACAACATAATCAAGTCGTACGTGATGGAGAAGGGCGATGTGGACGCGGCCTTCGCGCTGCCGGAGATTGTGATTGTCAAAGGAGAGTATTCGACCGGAGCGCAGGAGCATCTCTACATCGAGAACAATGGGGCGATTGCGGCCTATAGCGAACGCGACGGCGTCACGTTGTGGGGATCGCTACAATGCCCGTTCTATGCGCACAAATCGCTGCTGGGCGTGACCGGGCTGCCCGAGGATAAGGTGCGCGTGATCCAGGTGGAGACGGGCGGAGCCTTCGGCGGCAAGGAAGATTATCCTTCGATGATCGCGGCGCACGCGGTGCTGTTGGCGATGAAGTCGGGACATCCGGTAAAAATTATTTACGATCGCATGGAGGATATGGCGGCGACGACCAAGCGGCATCCTTCGCGGGCGCGGCATCGCACGGCAGTGACGAAAGACGGCAAGTTGCTGGCGGCGGATATCGAGTTTTGTCTCGATGGCGGAGCGTACTCGACACTGTCATCTACGGTGCTCTCGCGCGGGACGATTCACTCGGGCGGACCATATTATTGGCCGAATATTCGCGTGCGGTCAAAGGCCTTCGCGACTAACACACCGCCCCATGGGGCTTTTCGCGGATTTGGCGCGCCGCAGAGTCTGTTCGCGACGGAGCGCCATATGGATCGCGTGGCGAAGGCAGTGGGGCTGACACCGGAGGAGTTTCGGCGACGGAACCTGCTGCGTACCGGAGAGACAACGTGTACGGGTCAGGTGATTCGGCAGCAGATCGATCTCGAAGGGTGGATGGAGAGCGCGCTCGATCACGCCGGCTACTACGAGAAAAGGGCTCGCTTCGATCGCGAGAACACGGACAGCCTGCGCAAGAAGGGCATTGGCCTGGCTGTGTTTCTGCATGGCGCAGGGTTTACCGGATCGGGCGAGCGCTATCTGAATTCGCTGGTGGGCGTGGACGCCACGGCGGAGGGGCGCGTGCGGGTTCTGGTGTCGAGCACAGAATTTGGGCAGGGGACAAATACGATTCTGTGCCAGGTGGCCGCGGAGACTCTGGGCATTGATTACGAAGTTGTGGAGATGGCTCCGGCAGACACCAGCGTTGTACCCAACAGCGGGCCCACCGTCGCTTCGCGCACGACCATGGTGGTGGGGGGGCTGGTGCACTCAGCGGCGCTGGGGCTCAAGCAGACATTGATCGCGAGCGGGCTGCTGTCTGAACCATATACGAGCGATGCATTCCAGAACGCCGCGAAGAGCTACATCGCGAAACACGGTGCCTTGTGCTCGATGAGCCGCTACCAGGCTCCGCCGAATGTTTACTGGGACGATCAGAAATACAGCGGCGAGGCCTATGCGGCCTACTCGTGGGCGGCGTATGTGGCCGAGGTTACGGTGGACCTGACGGCGTATTTTGTAACTGTGGATGATTTTGTTGCGCTGCAGGAAGTTGGGAGAGTTCTGAATCCAGTGCTGGCGAGAGGACAGATCGAGGGCGGAGTGGCGCAGGGAATCGGCTACGCGCTGTACGAAAAAGTTGTCTGGGATCGCGGCTTGATGATGAACAACCAGATGACCAACTACATTATGCCCACTTCCCAGGATCTGCCCCCGATTCGCGTTTTCTTTGAGGAGATTCCATTCGAGTACGGCGCGTATGGCGCGAAAGGAATCGGCGAGCTGCCGATGGATGGGCCTGCGCCGGCGATTCTGAATGCGATTGCGCACGCGACCGGTGAGGATTTCAACGCGATTCCGCTGCTGCCAGAGGATATTGCCGAGCGGCTGGCGGCGCGCACATCGATTGCGAAGGAGATGGCGGCTGTATGAGCGCGCGCAGGTTCTCTTTATGCGTGAATGGCGTGGAGCGCTTCGTTGACGTGCCGCCTATGGCACGCTTGCTCGATGTGCTACGCCACGAACTTGGCCTGACAGGTACGAAAGAGGGCTGCGGCGAGGGCGAGTGCGGGTCGTGCTCGGTACTGATGAATGGCGAGCTCGTGAATAGCTGCCTGGTGCCGATCGCGCAGGCGGGGGGCGCATCCATACTTACGATCGAAGGCGTGGGCGAACAGGCACGGCTGCATCCGGTGCAGAAAGCGTTTCTCGAGTGCGGCGGCGCGCAGTGCGGCATCTGTACCCCGGGGATGATTCTGGCAACGGTACATTTGCTCGGCAAACATCCTCGTCCCACTCAGGAGGAGATTCACGAGGGACTCAACGGAAATCTCTGCCGCTGCACCGGTTATATGCGCATCTTTGAAGCGGTCGAAAAGGCTGCGTGCGCGATGGAATCAGGTGCGATGGAATGAGGTCGTATCCCGCCGATTATGAGCTGATCACGCCGGGAAACCTCGATGCTGTGCTGCGTTTATTGAGCGATGAGCCGGGCCGGTGGACGGCGATTGCCGGCGGGACGGAGATCATGGTGCTCTTCGGCGCGGGCAAGCTCAGCGCAAGGAAGTTGGTGAGCATCTCGCCGCTGTCGGAGTTGCGTGAAATTTTCGAGGACGAGGATTGGATCTCGATTGGCAGCGGGTGCAGCTTCACGCAGATTCGGCGGCATGCAGGGGTGCAAAGGCATTTTCCCTTGTTAGCGAAGTGCGCATCGTGGACGGGCAGCATCGCCAATCAGAATCGGGGAACGATCGGCGGCAATCTCGCAAATGCGTCGCCGGCGGCTGACTCCTCACCGGCGCTCTTGGCCTACGCTGCGGAGATAGAGTTGATTTCGGCGCGCGGCACGCGGCGCATTCCATACGAGCAGTTTCATCTCGGCTACAAGAAGATTGCGCTTGCGGCGGATGAGCTGATCCGCGCGGTCTATCTACGTAAATGCCCTGCTGATTCGTTTTGCTATGCGCGCAAGGTGGGAACACGCAACGCCCAGGCGATCTCAAAGATCTGCGTTGCGGCGACAGGAAAGCTGCACCAAGGCCGCGTTGAGGAGATTCGCATCGGCATGGGGAGCGTTGCGCCCGCTCCACTGCATCTGGTTGGCACGGAAAGGGTGTTGCTGGGCGCGGCGTTGAATGATGCGACGATTGCCGAGGCGCGCAAGGCGTTGCTGAGCGAGGTGGCACCGATCGACGATATTCGGTCGACCGCCAGCTATCGCAAATTGATTGCGGGCAATCTGCTCGAAGAGCTGCTGCGGGAGTTTGCCGCATGGGGAGATCGGAAGTGAGTGCGATCCTGATGCGCTGGAATGAGCTCGCGACTGCCGAGGCGGCGCGGGAGATTCTGCCTTGTTGCGGCTCACAGCGCTGGGCACACGCCCTGGCGCGGCTGCGTCCGTTAACAGATGCGGAGGCGCTCCTCGCGCAATCGGATGAAATCTGGTGGCAGCTCGATCCGGCGGATTGGAGTGAAGCCCTTTCCAGCCACCCGCGCATCGGCGAGAAGAAGGCGCCTGAATCGGCCACGGCGAAATCGGCGGATTGGTCAAGTCAAGAGCAAGGCGGGGTTGCGTGTTCGGGCGAGAGTGTTCAAGAGCAGCTAAAGCGCGCCAATGACGACTACGAGCAGCGCTTCGGACGAATCTATATTGTGTGCGCTAGCGGCAAATCAGTAGAAGAGATGCTGGCAATTCTTTATCGGCGGCTGGAGAATGATGAAGCGAGCGAATTGCGTGAGGTCGCCGAACAGCAGCGACAGATTACGCAGCTTCGGCTGAGAAAGTGGCTCGAACTGTGAGCGGAATTTCGACACACATCCTCGATACGTCGCTGGGGCGCCCTGCTGCGGGCGTGGAGGTTAGGCTCGAGCAAGAGAGAGAAGGCGTGTGGCGCGAGTTATCCACGCAGAAGACGGATGCCGATGGGCGCGTGAAGCAGTTGCTGCCGGCTGATGCTGTGCTCGAAACAGGCCATTACCGGCTGACATTTCATACCCAGGCTTACTTTGATGGGCAGGGCGTGCTGGGTCTTTATCCAGTGGTGCAGGTTACATTTTCGGTAACCGATGCCGCGGGGCCTTATCACATTCCGCTGCTCTTAACGGCCAACGGCTATTCCACCTATCGGGGAAGCTAACTGCGTGACGATTACTCTTGGCGAAAACCGTTACGGTAAATCTCGCGTGCGGCTGATGAAGGTCAGGCGCGACGGCACGCAGCACGAGGTCTTCGAGTGGAACGTGGAAGTATGGCTCACCGGGGATTTCGATAGCTGCTTCGAAGACGGCGACAACAGCCGAATTCTGCCGACGGATACGATGAAGAACACGTCATACTCACTGGCGCGCTCGTCTTCTGCGACGTCGATGGAGGAATTTGGCGTCGAGCTGGTTTCCCATTTCCTCGAGACCAATCCTTATGCGACTACGGCGGGCGCGCACATTCGCGGGACAGCGTGGAAGCATATCGAGGCGGCCGGCGAGCAGTTTCCGACAGCCTTCACGCATGCAAGCGATAAATTCGATACTGCTACAGTTACAATTTCGCGCGCTGGTATAACCGTATCGTCAGGCTTTGAGAATCTGTGGCTCTTGAAGACGGCGAAGTCGGCATTCGCCGGATACATCAAGGATCGTTTGACCACGCTTAAGGAGACACACGACCGGCTTTTTGGAACGCTGGCCTCGGTGAAGTGGCGTTATGGGGCGACGGGTCCGCTTGACTTCAATATATTGCGGCAACGAGTGGAAACAGCGCTGGTCAAGACCTTCGCCGGACACGACAGTCTCTCAGTCCAGCAGACCCTATATGCGATGGCCAGGGCTGCGCTCGAAGATGTGGGAGAGGTTTCTGAAATTCATCTACAGATGCCAAACAAGCATTGCAACCTGGTCGACCTCTCGTCCTTCGGGCAGGACAATCCGAACGAGATTTTCGTGCCTACGGACGAGCCTCATGGGTCGATCGAAGCACGCGTCTCGAGAACCGACGCGGGGGTTGAGTGACGGCTATGCCGGCTGGGCGTTCCGAAAAGACCGGCACGGATTTCGACGCGTTGGCGGCCTCTGCGCTCGCTCGCTGCGATGTGCTGGCGCGGTGTACCGAGCGGGAGGGCGAGATCACGCGTACCTTTCTTTCGCCTGCGATGGAGGAGTGTCACGACCACATTCGCGGCTGGATGGAAGATGCCGGGATGACAATCGGCGTTGATCGTGCCGGCAATCTCCGCGGCTACTATGCCGATCTTGAGTTGAACGAAGATGCGCCACGACTGATTGTCGCTTCGCATCTCGACACTGTGCCCCGCGCAGGCTGCTACGACGGCATCCTTGGCGTTATGCTGGGCCTTGCGATGGTTGAAGCGCTCGATGGGCGGCGACTGAACTTTGGTGTCGAAGTCGTCGGCTTCTCTGATGAAGAGGGCGTGCGCTATGGCCTGCCTTTCATCGGCAGCCGCGCGTTTATCGGCAAACTGCTGCCGCCGCATCTGGCCCGCCGGGATGCGGACGGGGTGGCGATGTTTGCTGCGCTGGACGGTTATGCTTCAGCGCATCCGGATGTCGTTTCCGCAGCGCATCATCCGCAGAGTCGTGGATATCTCGAGTTTCATATCGAACAAGGGCCGGTACTCGAACACGCCGGGCTGGCCCTTGGCGTGGTGGAGACAATTGCCGGACAAAGCCGCGCCATGCTTAAGTTTCGCGGCCGGGCCGGACATGCGGGGACGACTCCCATGTTTTTGCGGCGCGATGCGCTGGCAGCAGCAGCCGAGTGGCTGGTTGCGGTGGAGTCGGCTGCGGCCGCAATGCCCGGCATGGTTGCGACCACCGGACAAATTTCATGCGAGACAGGCGCGGCCAACGTCATTCCCGGTCTGGTTTGTTGCAGCCTGGACGTACGGCATGCCTCCGACGAAATGCGCCATGCGGCGGTGCAGGAGTTCCTGGCCACGGCGCGGTCGATCGCGGAGCGGCGACAGATCGAAGTAGAGCATGCCATCGAGTACGACCAGCCTGCGGTCGGACTCGACGCAGGCCTGATTGCGCTCGCGGATAAAGCAGTATTGGGCGCTGGGGTATCTCCCCGACACATGACCAGTGGCGCCGGTCACGACGCGATGATTGTAGCCGCGCGGATTCCGGCGGCGATGATCTTCTTGCGCAATCCGGGTGGGATCAGCCATCATCCCGATGAGGCGGTGCTGGTGGAAGATGTTGCCTCGGCGCTACGGGCCGGTTTGCATTTTCTCCACTACTTCCCTGATTATCTCCAGAATCATTTGCAGCGGCTAACGGAAAGCGAGCCAGACTCTTGCACAACCTAGGCCATACGCGGAGCGTTCGGCGAGCGAATCATTCGCTGCATACGCCTGATACCTTCATTCGCACACAGTTTCCGGGCATGGCGAAGGCTTCGGCCATCGTACACGCGTCGCCCGCAGTGGGCGCGGCCTTCACGCAATACACCGCTGAGATGGAAGCAGGCGGAACGCTGGCGGTATGTGCTTATCAGCGGTTCGTTTACGTGCTTGAGGGCAGGATCGAGATCGAACTGGGTGCAAACTATCACGCTCTCGAGAAGGATGACTATGCGTATTTGCCGCAGGGAGCTGACCATCGCGTGATCGCGGGCGAGCCTGCACGGCTGGCGGTGATCGAAAAGGCCTATATGGCAGCGGATGGCGTCTCGGCTAACGAGCCGCTCGTGGGCAGCGAAGCAAAGATTGCCGGACTGCCCTTGATGGGCGACTCGGATCTGATGGTGCGTGGGCTGCTTCCCGATACCATGGCTTTCGACTTCGCGGTCAACACCATGACCTATCAGCCTGGGGCAGCGTTAAGTATGGTCGAGGTTCACGTGATGGAACATGGGCTGCTGATGCTTGAGGGCGGAGGGATTTACCGGCTGGATGAGGAGTGGTATCCGGTGACGGCAGGGGACTTTATCTGGATGGGGCCGTATTGCCCGCAGTGGTTTGGGGCGCTGGGCAAGACGCCGGCGAAATACCTCATCTACAAAGACTGGAATCGGCATCCGCTGGGTTGAACGAGATGATCTTCGAAGTTGATCAGAAGCGGCTGGACGGGGAGATCGAGACGCTGGCAGCGTTTTCGGACGCGGAAGCGCCGGCGGTCACGCGGGTTGTTTTCAGCAAGCAGGACGCGAAGGCTCGCGCGTGGCTGAAAGAGCGTTGCCGCGAGGCTGGTCTGGCGATCCGGGAAGATGCGGTAGGCAATACGTTTGCCCGCTGGGCAGGCACCCGGGCTGAACTTCCAGCCGTCGGGACAGGATCGCATGTGGACGCCATTCCCCATGCGGGCAAATATGACGGAGTGGTCGGTGTGCTGGGCGGTTTCGAAGCGATTCGCACCCTGCAGCGGAGCGGCTTTCAGCCAGAGCGATCCATCGAGCTGGTCATCTTTACCTCGGAGGAGCCGACGCGCTTTGGCATCGGCTGTCTTGGCAGCCGCCTGATGTCGGGCACGCTCTCGCCCTCTGAAGCGGCCGGGCTGCGCGATGCTGAAGGCGATACGCTGGAGGCGGTCCGGCGGGGCGCGGGATTTTCGGGATCGCTGGATGAGGTTCGTCTGCCCGGCGACTACTATTCGGCGTGGGTCGAGCTGCATATTGAGCAGGGTCCGATTCTGGAACGCGAAGGCGTTTCGCTCGGGCTGGTGACCAGCATCGCCGCGCCGGCGAGTTTTCGCATCACCATTGAAGGAGAGGGAGGGCATGCGGGCGGCAGGCTGATGCCGGGACGCCGCGATGCCCTTTGCGCCGCTGCGGAGATCATCCTCGCCGTGGAGCGCTTTGCGCTGGGCACGGGCGCGATCGACACCGTGGCCACGGTCGGCATCTGCCAGGTGCATCCGGGAGCGGTAAATTCCATCCCCAGCCGCGTGCAGCTTGCCGTTGACTTGCGGGACACCGACGCGGCGCGGCGCGACACGGTGCTCCGCGAGATCGAGGTGGCGTGCGGCGAGGTTGGCGAGCGGCGCGGAGTCAAGATTGATTGGCAAATGATCAATGCCGACGCTCCGGCGCAGTCGTCGCCGGAGATTCTTGCCGCGTTGACGGCGGCTTGCGAGGCGGAGGGGATCGGGTTTAAGAGGATGGTGAGCCGGGCGTACCACGACTCGTCGTTCATGGCTCAGATCGCGCCGATTGCCATGCTGTTTATCCCCTGCCGGGGCGGCGTAAGCCACCGGCCCGATGAGTATTCGTCGCCGGAGGAGATTTCCCGCGGGGTGCGGGTGCTGGCGCGGACGCTTGCCAGCCTGTCGGCCGGCGGGAAGAGTTGACCTGTCTGGCACCGAGTCCTTACCTTAAGGAAAGACCCACGCAAACGAGGCCCATTATGTTGATCACCGTACTCGATCTCGAGCGGGAGCCAATCCAGTTTCAGGTTGCCATTGAACCGGGCGTCATCGATTATGGGTCCGAGGCTACACAGAAGGGTCCTTTGGCCGTAGAGGGCCGGGCCGACCTGATCGAGGAAACCCACATTGGGGAAACGCGAGGATCGCGCCGGGTGGTGCAGGATATTCGCCTGCGGGGCACCTATAAAGGCGAGTTCGAAGCGCCTTGCGCACGCTGCCTGGAGCCGGTGGAACTCATCGTGGAAGGGCAGTTTGACCTGATTTTTCGGCCTTTAGGGGTAGACGGAGGAGCACCGGAGCGCGCAATCAGCACGTCGGAGACCGAAATCGGTTATTATCAAGATGGCGGTCTTGCGCTGGAAGACGTACTGCGGGAACAGGTGCTTTTGTCCCTTCCTGCCCGTACGCTTTGCCGCGAGGATTGCAAGGGACTTTGCCCGCGCTGCGGCCAAGATCTGAACTCCGAATCCTGCACCTGCGTTACGGCTCCGGTCGATCCGCGGTGGTCGGCGTTGTCAGATTTAGCCAGCCGGATCAAAACGTAATTATGACGGTCCACCCGGCGGGGCGTGCAGCGATGCCTGAGCAGATCGGGTGCGGACCGGAGCAAGGAAAGGAATCAGAAATGCCTAACCCAAAGCGGCGCCATTCCAAGGCCCGCACCTCCAAGCGCCGCGCGCACGATGCGCTGGTTTCTGTTGGTCTCTCCGAATGTCCTAACTGCCATGAACGCAAGCTTCCACATCGCGCCTGCCCCAAGTGTGGCAACTATAAAGGCCGTGACGTACTCGAAGTCAAGGAAGCCAGTTAGACTCAATCAATGCTGATTGACATCGCTCTCGATGCCATGGGCTCGGACAAGTCTCCGGAGCCGGAACTGCGTGGAGCGATTCTCGCCTGCCGCCAGCTTCCTGTACGGGTGCACCTGGTAGGACCCGAAAATGATCTCCGCAGGGGTCTTTCCTACGCGCTCGACGGGGAACGTCTGCCTATCCAGATCGTCCACGCCAGCGAGCATATCGGCATGGATGAGAAGGCCGCGAACGCCGTGCGCTCCAAGCGCGACAGCTCCATGCGCGTGGGCCTGAAGCTGGTCCGCGAGAAGAAGGTTGCGGGGTTCGTGACTGCGGGCAATACCGGCGCCGCCATGGCCACGGCGAAGATGGTTCTTGGCGCTCTGCCTGGAGTCGACCGGCCGGCGCTGGCGATCGTTGTGCCGACGCTGTCGGGGTCGCCTTCGATCCTGCTTGATGTAGGCGCCAACGTGGATTGCAAGCCGCACAACCTGGAGCAGTTTGCCGTCATGGGCGAGCTGTATGCGCGGAGCGTTCTGAAGATTCCGCGGCCAAGAGTGGGTGTGCTTTCCGTCGGGGAGGAAGAGGGCAAGGGAAACGACCTGACCCGCGAAACCTACGCGCTGCTGAAGCAGCTTCCGATCAACTTCATCGGCAACGTCGAGGGCCGGGACATCTACAACGGCAACTGCGACGTGATCGTCTGCGACGGCTTCGTTGGCAATGTCGCTCTCAAGACCTCCGAGGGACTTACGCGGCTGGTGCGCGAGATGCTCAAGGCTTCGTTGACTACGACGGTTACGGCACAGGTGGGCGCATTGTTATCCCGGAAAGCTTTCAATGCCTTCAAGAAGCGGGTGGATCCGTCGGAATATGGCGGGGCTCCGCTGCTGGGCGTGCGCGGTGTGTGTATTATCGGGCACGGGTCGTCGAACGATCGGGCGATCATGAACGGCATCCGCGTGACGGCGGAGTTCGTGCAGGCGGGCATTAACGACCGCATCGAGCGCGAATTTTCCCAGAGGCCGCAGTTGCTCGGCGCGAACGGTCTTGGATTGCCGCTGCAGTAAACCCCTTCCTGCTTTCAACTTCACAACTGATTCATTTTGTTAGGGTTGCCATTTGCCGCATTTTCGGTGGGGGGTCCCTAAAGTGCGCGATACATGACATAGGCTTCGACTAACCCTACTTTGGGGTGACGAAAAGCCTGGGGAATGCGCCCGATGACTTCAAAGCCCATCAATTGCCAGAGGCGTATTGCCCGCTCGTTGGTGCTGACAACGACGTTGAACTGCATGGCCAGAAAACCGCGAGTGCGCGCCTGGTGCAAGGAGTGCCGGCACATGGCTCTGGCGACACCGCGGCCAGTCGCCCAAGGTGCGGTCATGTATCCGCAATTGGCGATATGCGATCCAGCGCCGCCCTGGTTTGGACGCAGATAATACGACCCCACGGTTTCGCCATCCTGGACAGCAACAAAGACTTCGTGACCGGGCGAAAACCAATAACCGAGGGCGTCGTCTGTCGAGAAATCGCGAGGCAGTGTGTAGGTTTCGCCCGCGCGGATGGCGGGTTCAATGACTCGCCAAATGGCAGCGGAGTCGCCGACGGTGGCAGCTCGGATGAGAATGACGGGGTCATCTTTCTGAAGATTCATTGAGTGGAACTCCGGAGTGTCGAGGCCGGCTCAGGTTACTTGTGTCAGCTGATGGCATTGTCGTTATTTCGTTACACTACGAGAGTAGAGTGTCGCTGTTGCTGCTTGCTGCATCTCTTTAGAATTGATTGCGCTTTGGTTCGTTCAAAGATAACTCGACGACAACTGCTGAGAACAGCAGGTGCTTCGGGCATGCTCGCATTGAGCGCGCCGGCGGTTTCCGTTGCCGAGGGTTTTCAGAATCAGCCGCAGGCTCCCAAGGTAAAGCCCGGGCAGGAGCCGCAGCCAGAAGCGCAGACAGCGCAGAAGTATCCCCAGCAACTAGGCGCGTTCATCAATCGCCCGCTGACGCAGGTCTCGAAGGCCGCCGATGCGCTGCTCGACGACCTGGAGGGCCGGGCCTGCGACTTTTTCTACAACGAAGCGAGTCCGAAGACAGGGCTGGTGCGGGATCGCGCTTCGGCGGTGGGGCGCTCATTCAGCCGCGTAGCCAGCATTGCAGCGACGGGATTCGGGCTGAGCGCGCTATGCATCGCCGCGAAGCGCAATTACCTGCGGCCGGGCGAATGCGAAGCGAGGGTGGAAAAGACGCTGGCCTTTCTGCTGGAAGAGTGTCCCCACGAGCACGGGTTTCTGTATCACTTCATCGACATTGAAAGCGGGCAACGGATGTTCGGCAGCGAACTCTCGTCGATCGATACTGCGTTGCTGCTCTGCGGGGTGCTATTGTGCCGGCAATACTTTGTGGGCAATACGCGGATCGAAGCGCTGGCCACCACATTTTATCGGCGGATCGACTGGCAGTGGATGCTGAACGGGGGTATGACCCTCGCTATGGGATGGCTTCCCGACCAGGGATTTCTCAAATACAGGTGGGATATTTATTCCGAGCTGATGACCATGTATCTGATGGCCATCGGGTCGCCGACGCACCCCGTGTCCGTGGAGACCTGGAATGCGCTGCAGCGTCCGGTGGTGCAGTTCGGCGGTATCGACTACATCAGCGGAGTCGCGCCGCTGTTCATTCATCAGTATGGGCATGCATGGTGCGACTTTCGTGATATACGGGACCTGCACGCGAATTACTTTACGAATTCGATTGCCGCGACGAGGACCCATCAGCTGTGGTGCCTGACGCTGGGGCAGAAATTTTCCTG
The DNA here is from genome assembly GCA_013289875.1 of Acidobacteriota bacterium. Lineage (GTDB taxonomy): Bacteria > Acidobacteriota > Terriglobia > Terriglobales > Acidobacteriaceae > Silvibacterium. The sequence goes on from JABCZC010000011.1 coordinate 83,995, forward strand.
GATCGATCAGGATATGTGGGGGATTACAGCCTCGGATTCAAGGGCCGGATATCGTGTGTGGGGCGGACCTCCGGCGATGGGACCCCTGGATGGGACGCTCGTGCCTTGTGCAGCGGCGGGCTCTCTGCCGTTTCTGCCTGCTGAGTGCTCACACGTGCTGTTGAGTATGCGCGAAAAGATGGGCGACAAGATCTGGACCCGTTATGGATTCGTGGACGCGTTCAATCCCAAGACGAACTGGTTCGCGCAAGATATTCTCGGGATCAACCAGGGCATCAGCGTCCTGATGGCGGAGAATCTACGCAGTGGCTTTGCCTGGCAGTACTTCATGAAGAATCGAGAGATCGTGCATGCGATGAACGAAGTCCAGTTCCACCCCGATCCGGATGCCAATACGCAGGTGCTTTGAGCGGGCAAATCGGGATGGCGTTGAGATAAATGCGACTGGTTCTTGGAGGATTCATCCAAGTACGGTAGAGTTCTCAACCTAGGAAGTTGTTTTGTTTGCCCTCTGTAATCCGTATGGAGTTTGTTGATGACGGCACTTGTACCGCAATACGCGTGGGTCGACGGTCAGGGACCCGCCTTTGGCGCGCCTGGCATGGAGCCGCGCTGGACGTCGGCTGCGAAAGACACAGTAGGTACCGCCTACGCGGCCTCAAGCCGCGCGTGGTACACCATCTCGCACGGGATTCTCAACGAGATTTATTACCCGACGATCGACCGGCCGCAGATCCGCGACATGGGGCTTCTGATCACGGACGGCGAGACCTTCTTCCACGAAGACAAGCGTGACCTCAAGCACGAGTTCGCTTATATCGACTCCGATGCGCTGGGCGCCCGGATCACATCGCGCGATGGCGACGGCCGCTACACGCTGACCAAAGAGATCATCAACGACCCGCATTATCCGGTGGTGCTGATTCGCGTGCGCCTGGCTGGAGAGAAGGATTTTCTCTCGCGGCTGCAGGTCTACGCGCTGCTATCTCCGCATGTGGATGGAGGCGGCAAGGGAAATTCGGCGCGCACGCTCATGGTTGCCGGCCAGATGGCGGCACTGGCGTGGAAGAACAATACGTCCCTGGTCCTGGCCACAAATGGGGGGTTCTCCCGAGCAAGCTGTGGCTACGTGGGCACGAGCGACGGATGGCAGGATCTGAAACATAACCTCACGATGGACTGGGAGTTCGGGTCCGCGCTCGACGGCAATGTCTCAGTGATGGGGCAGATCGATCCGCAATATACACGCGACTTCACAATTGCGATTGGCTTTGGTGAAGGGCATCATGCGGCGCTGGCGGCGACCCTGGGAGCGCTGGCGACTCCATTCGACAAGCACCTGAAGCGATTCATCGAACAATGGCATCGGGCGGAGAGTCCGCGCGAGTGGGCAGTGCATTCGCAGGATGGCGGCAGGTTGTTGCAGGTCAGCCACAATGTGGTGCTCGCGCATGAGGACAAGACCTACGCGGGTGCGTTCATCGCTTCGGCGTCGATCCCATGGGGCTATGCCAAGAGCGACGATGATCTGGGCGGATATCACCTGGTATGGACGCGGGACATGGTGCAGAGTGCGACCGCGCTGCTGGCCTGCGGCCGGGTGGATACGGCGCGGCGCGCACTGACTTATCTGGCCTGCACGCAGCGTCCTGACGGCGGATTTGCGCAGAACTTCTGGATTGATGGAACACCCTACTGGACGGGTATTCAGCTGGATGAAGTGGCGTTTCCGATCATTCTGGCCTGGCGGTTGTGGAAGCTGGACGGACTTGGGGATTGGGATGTATTTCCATTTGTTGAGCGCGCGGCCGGTTTTCTGGTGCGATTTGCCCCGGTTACCCAGCAGGAGCGCTGGGAGGAATGCGCGGGGTATTCGCCCTCGACGCTCGCTGCGGTGATTTCGGGGCTGATATGTGCCGCCGAGCTGGTGGATGCGCACGGATCTCCAGAGCTGGCGAAGTTTCTGAGCGAGCAGGCCGATTGGATCGAGGGACACCTTGAAGACTGGACGGTGACCAACGACGGAGTTCTGCTGCCGGAGGTCAAGAGGCACTACATGCGGATTCGGCCTCCGGAATGCGGCGAGCCCTATGCGCATGAAGGATGCGGGACAGAGATGATCCACATAGCGAATCGTGGACCGGGCGAGAAAGCGGACTTCGAGGCGCGGGAGGTTGTCGACGGGGGCTTTCTGGAGCTGGTGCGCTATGGTGTGCGCCGGGCTGACGATCCGGTGATCGTGGATACGCTGAAAGTCATCGATCATGTGCTGAAGATCAATACGCCGAAAGGGCCATGCTGGAGACGCTACAACCATGATGGCTACGGGCAGAGGCACGATGGCGGTCCCTTTCAGGGATTCGGCCAGGGGCGGGCGTGGCCTCTGCTGACGGGCGAGAGAGCGCACTACGAGTTGGCGGCGGGCCACGATGTGAGCTCTCTGATCGAGACTTACGAGAAGTTTGCCTCACAGGGCGCCATGATGCCGGAACAGATCTGGGACGAACCAGACAGGAACGGGCTCATTTTCGGGGGCCCGGCGGGGTCGGCGATGCCGTTGGTGTGGGCGCATGCAGAATATCTAAAGCTGCTGCGCTCGGTGTTCGATGGCAGGGTATTCGACAAGATTGACGCAGTTGAGAAGCGCTACGCCAACGGCCGGGAGCGAATCAATCTGGAGGTTTTCAAACTGCGCCGGCCGGTAAAGACAATTCGCGCGGGGTACAGGCTGCGGATCATCGCGCAGCACCATTTTCGAGCCCTGTGGACGGTCGATGACTGGCAGACAGTGACAACCATTGACAGCGCGACGGTGGGCCACGCGGGATCGTTTGCCGATATTCCGACGACGCCCAAGCAGACGGGCAAAGTTTCATTTACTCTTTTCTGGCCGATGGAAAATCGCTGGGAGGGCCATAATTTCGATGTGGCGATCGAGGCGGCCGGGTAAACACTGAGAAGTTTTGAACCGGGAGAGTTTTTGCGTCATCCACGCTAGAGACAGTTTACGGCTGGCCGGCGCGATTCATTTCTATCCATGATTTCAGGCGGGTGAAGCCCGCGGAGAGAGGCCTTTCATGAGTGATGTAGATCAGCTTTCCATTAATGCACTCCGCTTTCTTGCGGTTGATGCCGTTGATAAAGCAAAGAGTGGTCATCCGGGCGCGCCGCTGGGAGATTCCCCGATTGCGTATCTGCTGTTTCACAAGTACATGCGGCACAATCCGAAGAATTCACACTGGTCGAACCGCGACCGGTTTGTCCTCTCGAACGGACATGCCTCGGCGCTGCTCTATGGCGCGCTGCATCTTTCCGGCTACGACGTTACCATCGAGGATCTGCAGCAGTTTCGTCAGTACGGATCGAGGACGCCTGGCCACCCGGAACGCGGCGATACCGACGGGGTAGAAGTGACGACCGGGCCGCTGGGTCAGGGGCTTGCCATGTCCGTGGGACTGGCCATCGCCGAAAAGCACCTGGCGGCGGTGTACAACCAGCCGGGTTTCGATATTGTCGATCACTATACGTACGGTATCTGCGGCGACGGCGATCTGATGGAAGGCATTTCGCACGAGGCGTCGTCTCTGGCCGGGACGCTGCGCCTCGGCAAGCTG